>NZ_ALNN01000057.1:0-39148 GCF_000293175.1 Capnocytophaga sp. CM59 | reverse complement strand
TACTTCATCATACTTTTTAAATCACCTCCAGAAATATTACTTGGGAAGAGAGTGGCAACTTCAATACAGGGGTGGAAGCTGCCCTATGGGATAACCGCCTAACTATAGAAGCTGACTTTTTCTATAAAAAGACCAATGACTTGTTATTCAATATGCCTGTACCAGCTTCCACTGGTTTTACCTCTGAACCTCGCAATGTGGCTGATATGAAGAATCAAGGAGTTGAGTTCTCCATAGGGCTAACTCCTGTGAAGACCGATAGGGTTACTTGGACTTTCAATTTCAACGGTTTGCACTATAAGAATACAGTTACAAGACTTCCTGAGGAACTCAGAGAAAAGGGCTTTACTCGTGGCAACCAGATTATGAAAGAAGGAGGAAGTATCTACGACTTCTATATGGTCAAATGGGCAGGGGTAAATCCTGACAATGGAGATGCCCAATATTGGATAAAGAATCAGGCAACAGGACAATTTGAATTAAAGCAAAGTGCTGATTATGAGTCTGTCAATAGCTTGCAGTATGCAGGTAGCGCTATACCTGATTTGCAAGGAGGTTTCGGTACTACGCTGCATTTCTATAACTTTGATTTGGCCTTGCAATTCTCTTACCAGTTGGGTGGTAAGTTCTATGATTCTCAGTATTTAGGACTTATGCAGACAGGTGGGAATGGTAGAGGCTGGCATACCGATATTCGCAAGCGTTGGACACCAGAGAACCGCAATACCGATGTGCCTCGTCTACAATTCAATAGCCAAAATATAGTAACCACGTCTGATCGTTTTCTTATAGATGCCTCTTATCTCTCTTTAAGAAACTTGAGCTTGGGCTATACCTTTGCTCCTGAGGTAACTGAAAAACTAAAATTGAGCAGATTGCGCTACTATATCTCTGCCGATAATGTGTATTTGTGGAGCAAACGCCAAGGCTTAGATCCTCGTGCAAGTATAGCAGGAACCAATACCTATGCGGTATATAGCCCTATTCGTACCGTTTCTATGGGATTATCTGTTAGTTTTTAAAATTTTGACCTATGAAAAAAGAAATAAAGAAAATAGCTTCCATGGCCCTACTCTCTGTTTTGTTTGTAGGGTGTGCTAAGGATTTTTTTGACCCAGAGGTGAATGAATATTTGACCGACCAAAGGAAAAAAGAACTTCAAGGCAATGCAAAAAATAAAAAACAACTCTTGGATATAGAACTCAGAGGAATCTATAATAACAATGCTGCCACTCAGAATTCCAACCACGATGGTTTTGGGCTCAAGGCAGTAGATGCAGGTTTTGACCATACAGGCTTAGACCTTGTACAGGCTTCTCGTAGCTGGTTTATCTTTGACTATAACTTTGACAATAAGAAAGCCAACTTCCGTCGTCCAGCTTTTGTATGGAATTTCTTGTACAAGCAGATCAGTTCTATCAATACCGTCTTAGCCGATTATTTTCCTACAGCTCCTGATACAAATACAGAGCAAGAGGTATACCAAAAATATGCAGAGCTTAAGACCATGCGCGCTATCTTTTATTACTATTTGGTAAATACCTTTGCCAAGACCTATATAGGGAATCAGGGAAGTTTAGGAGTGCCCCTTATGCTTAACCCTGGGGACGACAAGCTCCCTCGTGCTACAGTGCAACAGGTCTATGACCAAATGATAGCAGACTTAACGGTGGTGGATGATGATCGCTTTCAGATTACCCCTGATAACAAGACTGATGCAGATAAGGCGGTGGCAGCAACTTACTTGGCAAAGATCTATGCTTGCCAAGGAAATTGGCCAGAGGTACAGCGCTATGCTCTGGTTGCTACTGAAGGGGATAGACCTTCGCTTACCTCCAGTGCGGACGTACAGGCTGGGAAATGGGATATTAGTATGAACTCTTGGCTATGGGGATTTGACATCACCCAAGAGACAAGAACCTACTGGAACTCTTTCTATGCACACATGGACAACAGTATGCCTAGTAGTTATGCAGGTGGAGGTGCTTTCAAGCTTATCTATAGCAATCTCTATGCTAAAATAGGCAACAAAGATGTACGTAAGAAGTTGTATATCAACGAAACCTTGTTCCCTGATATAGCAGCTAAGTACCGAGCCATGAATCCGCACTTGCCTGAGTATGCCAATGTGAAGTATGTAACCAATACCGACTTTACTAGCGACTATTGCTACCTTCGTAGGGAAGATCCTTACCTACTCTATATAGAGGCCTTGGTAGAACAAGGCAATCTCGCAGGAGCAAAAACAGCTTTGGAATATTTGGTAAGGGACAACCGCGAAGATACCGCCTATGACCTTTCTGCTCTTACCACTCAAGAACAACTTCGCCAGGAAGTACGCCTACAACGTCGTATAGAGCTATGGGGAGAGGGTACATCTTTCTTCGATTGGAAACGCTGGAAGACAGGTATTAACCGCTATGAGGCAGGCTCTAACCACTTGCTCAAGGTAGAAGTACCCGCAGAAAGTGAAAAATGGATTTACCAAATTCCTAAAGCCGAAATGGAATCCAATCCTAATATGATACAAAACGAGTAATTAGTAATCAGAGACCAATGACCGATGACTAGTGATAAGTAACTAATTATTAGTTACTTGTCATTAGTCATTAGTTATTAGTCGTTAGTCACTATACTTGTCATTTTCTTGTGATTTCTCGGTAACTTGTCTTGCTTCTTCACTTCCTCCAAGTAGAGTGCTATTACTTCCTTCCCAAAGGCTTTCACTGCTGGTGGATTGGGGCGGTCTAAGAACTCTATAAAGCGAGGGATAGGTAGGTAATCCCAAGCCAGTACTTGGGAAAGGTAAGTCTTTAAGTAACTAAGGTCTTCCCCGTGGGCGATAGCCTGACAGATATATTCATACGCCAAATCCCGTGACGGACGTTTTTCAAAGAGCAGACACGCCCCTATATACAGCCAACCGCTATGGCGCACCCGTAGGTCGTAACGCAGTACAGCCTCCAAGGGTAGGGTCATATCGCGTATATTATCGGCTTCATTCATTGTCGCTGACGGGGCAATATAAGCACAGAGGAGCGCATCAGGATAGTGTGGGTTGAGGCTTAGCTTATATTCCGCCTCTTGGGCAAAGCTACGTCCCCCTTCATTGGCATTGTAATAGTTGTAAAGAGTAGGACGGCTTTTATCTTTGCCATATTTGTAATAATGATTGCAGTGATAGGTGAACTCTTCGCCTACTTCACCATTGGCATAAGTTCTTTTCTCCCAACCATAACGGATATAGAAAGGCTTTACTACACTAAGGATATCCTTTGCCTGAGTAGTTTCAAATACTTTGAATTCTGCGTCGGTGTGTTTTAGGCGGGTGATTTGCGTCCATAATGGTAAAAGTGCTTCGTTTAATTGTATTTTATCAGTAAGATCTAAGTAATACTGAATAGCAGGCGCATAGTCGCCTTTGAGCTGTTGAGCTTTTTCTTTGGCTGCTGCTGAAACCTCCCAAAAGAGCAGACGGTTGCAGGCAACAATTAGGTCGTCGAGGTCAGGGGCTTTGCCTTGGGCTTCGTATTGCAAGAGTTTATTCACCAATATCTCCGCTTCTATATAGAATGGTTCGTGTGTAGGAGTAGCGAGCAAAGGCAAGGTATCTTTTTCTTTGAGTTTTTTGAGGGTGTGGGCGATCTTATGGAAGAGATAAGGAAAGGTCTCTTTCGCCTTATTTGCCCCATAGTGTATCACTCTTAGTTTATCGAGTTTGTCGGCTTGTGAATATTTTTCCTCTTTGTAGAGCCTACGAATTTCCTTCCATTCCTTATCTATATCATAGATAAGGGGTTCGATACTTTGGTTACTCCACGAGTCTAAAAATAAGTATAGTAAGGGCATTGTACCCATAGACCATTCGCGAGCGAGGAGCTGCTTGAGATAGGGCTTTACTTGCGCTACATAATCCGTAGGGATTTGGTCTTGCAAGCGCACCAGCGCATCAAAGAAAACATCAATAGTAGCTGCTGATTTCTCACGGATACAATCGCCAAGGAAGAAAAGAAGTTTTTCAGGTGTTAGATTATGGGTTATAGGTGTTAGGGTGCGAGCCGCACAAGCAGTTTGGGAGTTCTCAGAATTTTCTGAAGGACTTAGGGTGACAAGAAGTTCTTGGGCTTTGCCTTTTAGATAGTCCTTATAGGGTGCTACCACTTCCGCTAAGCCCTCATCAGCGAAATAAGTGGTGAGTAGGTCGGTTACAGCTTTTTGTAGTTTCACATCGGGTTGGGTAAAGAGTACCGCTAATTGTTCGCGGTAACTAAGGTCAGTAGGAGCATGTTTTTTGAACTCCTTTGCCAAAATCTCTACTCCTTGCAGGAGGGCTTTGGGTTGCTTTTCTACGGTAAAGGCAAGCGGGAATTGTTGCATAAAGCTCTCAAAATCAAACTTTTGAACATTAGCAATAGAGACGATGTATTCCATAACGGTCTTTACCACACTACCTACTCCTGTTCCCAAAACGGCAAAGAGCGTTTGTTGGTGTGTTAGTAGCTCTGCCTTAGTAGGAGCAAGCCATTTGAGCAAACGACAATGCCAATCAAGATGGGGTTTCTTCCATTGGTTGAGTAGTGACTCCAAGAGTTGCCCTACAAAACCACGAGGAATTGAGTAACCATAATGCACCAATAATTCAAAAACCTCGTCCCAATAGGTAGTTACTTTGGCAACACCAGAGGTACTGATTTTGCTTGAGGGGTTATCACTTTTCCACTTGGAAAGGTCGAGTACTTTGGTCTCAATACGGTAGAGCTGTAGGAGTACCTTTTCAATGGCTTCGGGGTTTTGTAAGAGGAAGTTTACATCGGCGGTTACATATCGGTTGAACATAGAGACCTCAAGAAGGTTTTTTACAAAGCGTTCTTCATCAAAAGGAATCCAGCCTTTTTTATAGAAATACCATTGGAAACCAAAGGACAATCCATCGATCTCTTTATTATATCGTTCTTTAAGTACTTTTTTGATATAGTTATCTGGCGGAAATTGTGTAAAGTAGTTTATTACAGGTTCAAAATAGAAAGAACCTAAGATGGCATAAGGGTTTTTCTGATAAGGTTCACCAAAATAATTCTCTTTATCAATCATCACTTTGGCGATATCGCTTTCTTCACGTACCATAGTGATAAGAGCGTAGTTAAGCGCGTGAAAAACTCTATCTTTATGGCGATAAGTATCCTTTTTATCCACGTTCTTTTGTGGGAAATCTGTTTCTGAATAAGGGCTTAAACCCTTGATAGCAGCGATGGTTTCGTAACGCTCACTATCGGTGAGCTGGCTCGTAATATTGAGAATAGCCGAGAAATCCCCTTCGGCAATGGCGGTGATGAGGGGTTGATTCATTTTTCTTTTAGGGTTTTAAGTTTTGAATATAGACCAAGTAATCGGATTAGTTGGCAAAGATAGCGATTTTATTTTGATTTTGAAATCTAATCACCAAAAGCAGCTAATTTCTTATGATAGCGAGGGAGTTTCTCCTGCTTCTTCACTTCTTCTAAATAAAGGGCGACAACTTTCCTTTGGAAAGCCTTTACTTTAGGGTCGCGGGTAGGTCGGTCTAAAAACTCTACAAACCGATTGATTGGACTAAAATGCATAGCCAATGCATCACTTAAATAGCGTCCTACATAATGCAAATCTTCACCTCTTGTAAGGGCTTGAAGTATGTATTCATAAGCCAAATCTCGCGACGGACGTTTGTCGTATAACAAACACGCACCTATATACAGCCAACCACTGTGGCGCATGCGCAAATCATAACGCAAAATAGCTTCTAATGGTAGCTGCATATTGCGTATTTCTTCTGCCCCACAAGCATTATTGGCTATATAACCGCAGAGAATAGCATCAGGGTAATGAGGGTTCAAACTCAACAGGTAATTCACCTCTGTCGATAGGGGGGTACTACCTCCACAAGCATTGTAGTAAAGGGGCGAAAAAGAGTTCCGATAGTGCTCTATCCAATAGCCTTTTTCGCTTTTCTCATCATAACCTATATCGTAATTATGAAAGGTAAATATATCTCTGTCTCTCCATTTTGTCCATCCATAACCTATGTAATAAGGCTTTACTACACTGGGAATCTCTTTAGCTGAAGTGGTTTCAAATTCTGGAAATTCTCTATCGGGGTGCTTGATACGAGTGATTTGCGTCCAAAGAGGAAGAAGCTCTTCAGTTGGTTGTATTTTATCAGTAATACCTAAATAATACTGAATAGCAGGGGCATACGTACCTTTGAGTTTTTGGGCTTTTGCTTTGGCTGCTGCCGAAACATTTCTAAATAACAGTCTATTACAAGCCACTATAAGGTCGTGGAGGTCTGGCTGCTTATTCACAGCTTCATATTGTAGTAGTTTATCTACAAATATTTCGGCTTCTATATAAAAAGGCTCATGCGTAGGGGTCGAAAGGAATGGCAATACCTCTTTTTCATTAAGATATTTCAAGGTGAGTTGTGCCTTGTGAAAGAGGAATGGCATAAAAGTTTTATGATTATACAGCCTACCCCAAAGAAGATACGCCTCAAAAGCGGCTTCATCAAGTTTTTCTCTCAAAGCATTACTCTCCTCATAAGTGTATTGATAAGGAGGTATTTCAAGAGGTTTTTGATGCGAATAGCAGTACAAAAAGCCCTTTATTATGGTTGTTACACTATCCAAATAATGACTTTTCATCAGTTTTTTAAGGTAAGGAGCCAACTCTTTAGTGTAATTAGCAGGAAGGCGCTCTTGCAGCTGTATAAGCCCCTCAAAAAAGAGGTCTATAGTCCCCGCAGTACGCTCACGAAGGCAATCCCCTAATAAGAACAACAAGGCATCAGCAGTAGTAGGTACTTGAAGCTTGCCAACCTCCAAAGGGAAACGCTCCTCAAATGAAGATGAAATATTATCTTGGTAAGCCTCCTTATTAAGGGACTCCTCCTCTTGGGGGAGAGAAACAGGGGTAGGAATCTTCAAATAATCTCTATAGGGCGCCACTACTTCCGCCAATCCTTCTTCTGCAAAGTAAGTAGTTAAAAGTCCTGCTACTTTCTCTTGTAATATCACCTCAGGCACAGTAAAGAGTACAGCCAGTTGCTCACGGTATTTAGTATTAGTGGGAGCTTGCTTTTTATAGTATTTTTCTAAAATATCCAAACCTATAAGCTGTGATTTGGCTATCTTAGGGATAGCAAAACACAAGGTAAAGTTATCCGCAAAGGACTGAAAATCAAAAGTAGAAGCATTAGCAGCTTTTTGCAGTTGCTTCATCGCAAAGTTGATGAGGGCTGTATTGCCCAAGCTGAGTATTGAAAATAGAATATACTGGTTTTCAATTACTTCATCAGCAGTAGGGTTGATAGCTTCTATCCAACGGCAATAGGCATTGAGGATGTTTTTCTTCCAAGGGTTTAACAAAGCCTGAAGGTATTGCTTTACAATATCTCGATTTGTGAAATAGTTATTTTTAGCCAAAATGTGATACATTGCCAAGATATATTCAGTATCATATAGATAAGTATAGATATATTTTGGGGCTGCTGCAAGGATTTGGGTAGCTATTTCAGGGTATTGTAATAACAAATCGATGAAAAAAGGTTCTTCACGATAGGAAACATTCTTGTGATAAAAGTTTTCAACGAACAATTTTTCATTAAAAGGTATCAAATCCATTTTATACAGCACCCAAAGCATCTCAAAAGAGATATATTTTGCATTTTCTACATACATTTGTGGCAATTCTTCTTTCAAGTAAGCCCCTTGAGGAGCTTGGATAAGCGCTAAAAGCTCTGGATAAAAAGCTGTGGAAAGGAAATCGTAAAACACCCCTTTTGCATACCAAGGACAGATATTATTTTTTCGCTCAAAATGGAGTATCTCTTCTCTTTGATCACTCAAACACATAAAGGCATAAGCCATTACTATACGATCGTTAGGTACGTTCTTAGCCCAACTTTTGGGCAGATCATACATTTGAGTGATGGGCGTATCAAGGAAAAACACCTTTAGCTTTAGGCGTTCCTCTTGAGAAAGACCAAAGCAAATAGTACGTATCGCATTGAAATCGTGTGCCTTAATGGCGGAAAGTAAGTTTTCCTTCATAAGTAAAAAATTAAATAGTGAATAGAGATTATCGCACCGAGGTCAGGCTATTGAAATAAAGAGTTAATTTGTTAGTTTTTTCTCTAAAGACTTTAGGATTCTTAGATAATCTTCTTCTACAGTTGATAAGGTTTTGACTTGATATTTCTTAAATTCAGTAGTTGCTTTTTCAATAGCTTCTTGATGACTTACTCGTCCTGCAACGAGGCTGTCCGAAAAGCCTTCTTTAGAGGGCGAATTGCCATTCGCCCCTACAATAAAACTCAAGGCTACTGATTATCAATAGAGTGCATTTTGTAAAACATCTAAATTAGATATAAATTACACTCTAAAGACAATGTTTTAGACTTTTCGGACAGCCCCGTTAGTATGTTCTTCTGAACTGTTCGGAATTTCCGAACAGTTGTTACTTTTTAGTCTATTCCATAAACGCTACTAACTTCTTGTGATTCGTCGGTTTCTTTTCTTGTTTTTCAGCCAAAGGCAAATAGGCTTGTACTACTGCTTTTTGGAAGCCTTTTACTTTGGGGTCGTGGGTAGGGATATCCAAAAACTCTACAAAGCGGGCAATAGGAGCGTATTTATGCGCTAAAAGCGTCCCGATGGCTTCAGCGAGGTAGGTGAGCGTTTCCCCTCTTTGGAGTGCTAAAAGGATATATTCGGTAGCCAGGTCGCGCAAGGGTTTTCTTTCGGCTAAAAGACAAGTCGCAACCATCAGCCAACCGCCGTGATAGATAGGCAAGTGGTGCTCAAGGAGCAGACTCATCACGCGAGTGGCTTCGGTGAGGGATTCTCCTTCCACACCTTGAGCATAAGTGAGCAAGTACTTGCACAGCCAACCATCTATATAGCGTGGGTTCAGGCTGAGTTGGTAATCAATATCTTCATCTGTTGCCTTGCTCATAGGAGATACATTGTAATAATTGGCTAAGAGGTCATTGTAGAGCGAATAAGTACTATGTTTTTTATCCCAATCGTCTTCCAAAATGATTTTATTTCGTTCTAACCCTTTTATTTTGGTGATTTTTACTTCATATTTCAGATAAAACGGACGTACTAAGCCCTGTAAGTTGGGTTTTTGTGGGATTTCCAACTCAGGAAATACCCCATCAATGTCTTTTAAGCGTAAGACTTGTCCCCAGAGCACCCTTGTAGCATCAGTTACGGCTATGGCGTTGCTTACTTCAAAGTAATACTGTAAGGCAGGAGCATATTCACCTGTAAGGGAAAGGGCTAATTGCTTTTGTGCTTCTGTAATCTCGGAGGGGAGCAGGCGGTTAAGCCCCACAACTACATCTTCCCACATAGGGGTTTTGCCAGCTTTCTCATATTGTGCGATGCGTTCTAAATACACCTGTGGGTCTATGTAAAAAGGACTATGGGTAGGGGTACTGACAAACGGTAAGGTATTTCCTTGCTTGAGTTTTAGAAGCAGTCGCTTGGTCTTCTCGCGGAGGAACGGTATAGGATTATAGAGTTTTCCGCCGAAAATATCATCGGATAGAGAGGCCTTGCCTTCCCAGACATCGATCACCCAGCGCATACACTTTCGGTAGGTAGTAAATTCAAAAGGCTGGTTGCCCAACTGCTTTTGGTAGGGGCTTATCTGCTGAGAGAAATCTGTGGGGATCTGCGCTTGTAACTGGTTCAAGCCCTCAAAGAAAAGATCTAAGACAAGGGGAGAGCGCTCACGGATACAGTCGCCAATGAGAAAGAGAAGTTTTTCAGGGGTTAGGGGATAGGTGTTAGGTTCTAGGGGGCGAGCCGCATAGGCGATTTTTTGAGGATGGGTATTAGACTGGTTGGGACTTTCGGGTGAATTGGATGGTTCGGGGCTTTCAGAAGAGTCGGACGCGTCAGACAATTCAAAGGCAGGGAGGAGCTGGAGAGCAGAGGGTTTTAGGTAATCCTGATAAGGAGCTATGACCTCACAGAGACTTTCGTTGTTAAAATAGGTGGTAAGCAGGATAGCGACTTTTTCTTGGAGCTTTGCATCGGGTATGGTGAAGAGTACCGCCAATTGGTCGCGGTAGTCTATATGGGTAGGAGCTTGTTTTTTGTAGTATTTTTCTAATATATTTAAACCTATGAGTTGTGACTTGGCGATTTTTGGGGTAGCAAAACACAGCGTAAAGTTGTCGGCAAAGGCTTGAAAATCAAAGTCTTTTTCGTTGGCTATTTGTTTGATGAGCTTGAGGGCAAAGTTGATTACCGAGGTTTTATCGCTACTAAGGAGGGCAAAAAGGGTGTGTTGGTTAGCTAAAAGCTCTTTGGGGGAGGGTTCGAGGGCTTCTATCCAACGGCAATACATATCCAACACATTTTTCTTCCAAGGGTTGAGTAGGGCTTCTATAAAAGCGTGGAGAATAGAGTTTCTGTTAGTGAAATATCCTCTTTCGTTTAGCGTATGATATATTTTTTTCCATTCCTCGGTAGCAAATATAGTATCTTGGATATACGCTGGTACAGAAGGGAAAAGAACAACTGTTTCTGGGTATTTCAGTAGGTATTCCGTAAGATGATCTTCTGACTTAAACCAACAATTGAAGCCATACATTTTATGTATAAAAATTTCCTCGTTAAGAGCAATATACCCAGCCTTGTATGCTGACCAAAGTATTTGAAAAGACATCTTCAGTGGATTGTCCTTGAACATTAGCTGAATACCTTCTATCATATAAGCCCCTTGCGGAGACTGGACGAAATCTAATAAAATCTCGTCTTCTAAAGAAGATAGGAAATAGTAATAATTCCCCTTTACATAAGGTTCAATATTCTGGAAAAGTTCTATTTTTCTTACCTCCCTTAAGGTATTGCACACACACATAATAGTGTATGAGATAAGGGCTAATTCCTTATTAGAGAAATGGTATCTTTTTTCTTTTTCGAGGACTTCCCGAAAGATAAAGTTGAAGTTTTTTCGGGCAAGATAACTCTTTAGCTCTTGTCTTTCTTCCTGAGAGAACGCAAAGCAAATGTTGCGTATAGTAGCAAAATCGTGAGTCTTAATAGCGGAAAGTAGGGAATCGTTCATAGGGGAAAAATTAAAAGTGAATAGTGAAAAATGAATAGTGAATAGTTTTTCACCCACATAGCCAGCTCCAAGTATCTGCTAGCTTTACGCTTCGTTTATCATTCCCCGAAGGCTCTTCTGATAAGGGCATCGGCTGTGGGGTCTTGACCACGGAAACGCTTGTATAGCAGGCTTTCCTTTTCGCTACTGCCCTTTTCAAGTATTTCTCGACGGAAGCCCGTAGCGACTTCTATGTTGAAGATGCCTGCTTGCTTAAAGGCTTCAAAGGCATTAGCATCCAATACCTCCGACCACTTATAGCTGTAATAGCCTGCGGCATAGCCTCCGCTGAAAATATGAGAGAAGGCGGGGGAGATACACATGGTTTCAATAGGGGGATAGAGCTGGGTCGTTTTGGTGGCTTCTTGTTCAAAAGGGCGTACACTTTCCAAGCGCTCTAAATGAGGGTAGGTGTGCCAAGCCATATCAAGGAACCCAAAATTGAGCTGGCGTACGCTTAGGATACCTTCCATAAAGGCGCTGGCTTCTTTTATCTTTTGTACCCATTCTATAGGCAGAGGCTCACCCGTTTGATAATGCGAGGCAAAAAGGCGCAAAGTCTCTTCTTCATAACACCAGTTTTCCATCAGTTGACTGGGGAGTTCCACAAAGTCACGGGCTACATTGGTACCGCTCAGTGAAGGGTAAGTAACCTTGGAGAGCATGCCATGGAGGGCGTGGCCAAACTCATGGAAGAGCGTTGTTAGCTCGCCGAAGGTGAGCAAAGAAGGGGCAGAAGTGGTGGGACGGGTGAAGTTGCACACTATGGATATATGAGGGCGGGAATCATTGCCCTGCTTATCAATATACTGTTCTTTGTAGGAGGTCATCCATGCCCCGTTGCGTTTGCCAGGACGTGGGAAAAAATCGGTATAGAGAAGGGCGAGGTAAAGGCCATTCTCATCGGTTACCTTGTAGGTTTGCACTTCGGGGTGGTAGGTCTCTACCTCATCGGTAAGGGAGAAATGAAGTCCGTAGAGCTTATGTGCTACGGCAAACATACCCTCTATGGCCTTGTCCAGAGCCAAGTAAGGCTTGAGCAGGGAGTCGTCAATCTGGTAACGCTCCTGCTTGAGTTTTTCCGCATAGTAAGCAAAATCCCACTGCTCAAAGTCAGTAAGGCCAGAGAAAGCTTTGAGCTGTTCTAACTCTTTGAGCGCTTGTGGTTTGGCTTTGCTTAACAGCTCATTGAGGAAGCTCATCACCTTTTCGGGAGTTTCTGCCATACGCTCTTCCAAGGCGAACGCCGCATAAGAAGGATAGCCCAAGAGGGTAGCACGGGCTTGGCGTAGCTCAGCAATACGCAAGACATTGGCCTCATTGCTAAAGGCACTCTCTCCCGCACAACGACTGTGATAATCGGTGAAGAGCTTTTGGCGTAGGGCGCGGTTATCGGCATACTTCATCACAGCGGTATAGATAGGCATATCTAGGGTAATGACCCAGCCTTTTAGTTGGCGCTTTTGGGCTTCTTGAGCGAGCATCTCAAGGACAAAGTCGGGCAATCCACTGAGTTGTTCTTTGTCAGTAATCACCCATTGGTAGTGCTGAGTTTCAGAGAGTACATTCTCGGAAAATTTCAACTTGAGCGAAGCCAATTGCTTGTCTATTTCGCGCAAACGTTCTTTGTCATTAAGCGACAAATTAGCCCCATTGCGGGTAAACCCTTTGTAGGTTTTCTCTAAAAGAGTTTGTTGTTCGGCGGTGAGTGATAAGTCTCCACGCTGGTCATAGACGGCTTTTACTCGCCTGAAGAGCGCTTCGTTCAGGCGGATATCGTTGCTATAGTCGGAGAGTAGGGGAGAGATACGCTGGGCTTCTGCCAGTAAGGTTTTGTTGGTCTCGGCACTATTGAGGTTGAAGAACATGGCCGTGAGTCGGTCAAGATCTAAACCTACATAAGCCAAAGCCGCTATTGTATTTTCAAAAGTAGCAGGGTCAGGGTTTTGAGTAATATGGGCTATTTCAACAAGGCTTTCAGTAATAGCCTTTTGGATGGCTGGTAGGTAGTCGGTGGGCGCAAAATGCGAAAAAGGAGCGGAATCAAACATAAGTGAAAAATTAATAGTGAAAAATGAAAGGTTAATTACTATAATAAAAGGGGGCGAATGGTAATTCGCCCCTATGATATAGAATTTGGAATTTTAAAAAGTTTTATCGTTTTCCTCTGGGGTTATGCCTGCATAACCCTTCATAATACCGTGTTGGGAACGGCGGACGAACTGTAGGATCTCGTCGCGCTCCACAGTAGCTTCCATTTCGGCCTCTATATAGTCTAAGGCGTGGGAGGTGCTGAGTTTCTTTTGGAAAAGAATACGATAAATGTTCTGTATTTCACGGATTTTTTCAGTAGAGAAACCACGACGATGTAGCCCAATGGAGTTGACCCCTACATAAGAGAGTGGATTGCGGGCGGCCTTGACATAAGGAGGCACGTCCTTACCTACTAAGGAACCCCCAGTAACGAAAGCATAGCTTCCGATAGAGCAGAACTGATAGACAGCCGTCATACCAGCCATTACAGCACAATCGCCCACGGTTACGTGTCCGGCGAGGGTGGTGCCATTGGAGAAAATACAATTGTCCCCCACGATACAATCGTGTGCGATATGGGAGTAAGCCATGATCAGGCAGTTGTTACCCACTACAGTACGCATGCGGTCTATGGTTCCCTTGTTGATAGTCACACACTCGCGAATGGTGGTGTTGTCTCCAATATGAGTGGTGGTCTCTTCCCCCCTATACTTAAGGTCTTGGGGAATGGCAGAGATGACCGCCCCAGGGAAGATCTTACAATTCTTCCCGATGCGTGCCCCCTCCATAATAGTAACGTTGGGGCCTATCCAAGTCCCTTCGCCTATTTCCACATTTTTGCAGATGGTAGAGAAAGGTTCTACCACTACATTCTGAGCGATTTTGGCTTCGGGGTGTATATTGACTAAGGGATACATCATATTACTGTTGGTTTTCGTCACGTTTTACAATTTTGGCCATGAGTTCCCCTTCGGTAACGAGTTTGCCATTGGCGTAGGCATAGCCCTGCATGTGACAAATACCACGACGGATAGGGGTGAGTAGTTCCAATTTGAATATCAGTGTATCGCCAGGGAGCACAGGGTTTTTGAATTTGACATTGTCAATCTTCATAAAGTAAGTCAGGTAATTCTCAGGGTCGGGAACGGTGCTGAGGATCAACACCCCTCCGGCTTGCGCCATAGCCTCAATCTGTAGTACCCCAGGCATAACAGGTGCTCCAGGGAAGTGTCCTACGAAGAAAGGCTCGTTCATGGTTACGCTTTTGGTAGCGATCACATGTTTGTCTGAAAGCTCAAATACCTTATCCACTAAGAGCATAGGAGGACGATGTGGGAGGAGCTTCATGATGCCCACGGTATCAATCAGTGGCGCTTGGTTGATATCCACTTTAGGAATGTCATTTTTGCGCTCATTGGCGATGATTTTAGCCAATTTCTTAGCGAACTGAGTATTGGTAAAGTGGCCAGGCTTGTTGGCTATCACCTTTCCACGGATGCGCACTCCCACTAGAGCAAGGTCGCCAACGACATCAAGGAGCTTATGGCGGGCAGCTTCATTGGAATAGTGCAGGGTGATGTTGTCCAAAACTCCGTTGGGTTTTACCGTTACATTATCGCGGTTGAAGACCTTTTTAAGCTTATCCATAGTCTCAGCAGAAGGCTCTTTATCCACATAGATAATAGCATTGTTCAGGTCGCCCCCTTTGATAAGGCCTCTGTCTAGGAGTACTTCCAATTCATGTAGGAAGCTAAAGGTACGCGCGGAGGCGATATCGTTCTTGAACTCGGAAAGGGTATTCATATAAGCATTCTGAGTGCCGAGAATCTTAGTGCCGAAATCTACCATGGTGGTTACCTGATATTCGTCGGCAGGGATAACAGTAATCTCAGAGCCAGTTTCTTCGTTTTTGTAAGAGATGACCTCACGTACTATATATTCGTTGCGTTCGGCCTGTTGTTCCACAATGCCCACTTTCTCAATAGCCTCTACAAAGTATTTGGCAGAGCCGTCCATGATTGGTGGTTCAGGAGCATCCAATTCGATAGAGACATTGTCCAAGTTCATACCCACTAAAGCGGCTAAGACATGCTCACAAGTCTGAATTTTTACTCCCTTTTTCTCCAATACGGTACCTCTTTCGGTGCTGGTTACATAAGCCGCTTCGGCTTCAATGATAGGGCTACCTTCCAAATCCACACGTACGAATACAAAACCAGTATTCTCGGCGGCAGGTTTGAGTGTGAGGGTTACATTTTTTCCAGTATGAAGCCCTTTTCCTTGTAGGGTAACGGGGGCTGCTAATGTATATTGTTTCACAAGCAAATTATTTTAAATTACGTAATTTAAGTTATATTATTTTTCGTTGAGTTTCTTTTCTAATTCGTCAATTTTCTTAAGCAATTCAGGAAGTTTTCTAAAGACCACATAAGACTTATTGTAATCCATATAAGTAAAGGCAGGGGAGCCTTGTATTACTTCATTGTCTTTGATATTGCGGCCGATACCCGATTGGGCTTGAATCTTGACATTGTTTCCTATGGTAAAGTGTCCTGCGATCCCCACTTGTCCGCCTATGCTACAATGTTTACCTATTTTGCTAGAACCAGCAACTCCCGCTTGGGAGGCAATCACTGTGTGAGCGCCAACCTCCACATTGTGAGCGATTTGTACAAGGTTGTCAATCTTGACCCCTTGGCGTATAATGGTGGAACCCATGGTGGCACGGTCAATAGTAGTATTGGCACCAAGTTCCACATTGTCTTCTATGACAACATTGCCTATCTGGGGGATTTTCTTGTAAGAACCATCTTCCTGAGGGGCAAAGCCAAAGCCATCAGCTCCGATAACTACTCCTGAATGGAGGATACAATTAGCTCCGATAACTGAGTCGGCATAGATAGCTACATTGCTGAAAATGATTGTGTTATCAGCAATAGTTACATGGTCACCAATGGTAGTATTGGCATATATCTTTACATTATTACCTATTTTGCAGTGCGCCCCGATAGCAGTAAAAGCCCCTATATATACATTCTCCCCAAGAGAAGAAGAAGGGTCAATAGAGACAGGACTTTCTATTCCCACTTTGGAGGAGATACGCATTTGGTTATAGAATTCGAGTAGTTGTGTAAAAGCAGAATAAGGATCTGCCACTCTAATGAGGGTAGATTGTAGCGGTTGTTCAGGTTGGAAATCATCTTTTACAATCACAACAGAAGCTGTAGTGGTATAGATAAAAGGGCGATACTTAGGATTGGACAAGAAAGTAATGGCACCAGGGCTACCCTCTTCTATTTTAGCCAGCTTATAGACTTCTACTTCAGGGTCGCCATCAAGTGTTCCATTGAGGACTTGGGCAATTTGACTTGCTTTGAATTTATGTGACATAAAGACTTAAGTTCTTGTAATACAGTTGTTTACCTGTATAAAAGGCGTTGTATGGGACAAACACCTACTTTTGATGGCACAAAAATAAAAAATAAAATTCATATAGCAGCTATTTTTTTGATAATTTTCTTCACAAATTTAGTGAAGTAGGGGTGAATCGCCTCACATGCTCCGCTTTCGAGGACTTTGCCCCTACGAGATTAGTTTAGAAATCAGAGGGGTAGAGCAGGTATTTTCGTCTTATTTTAGCGAAGTCCTTAAGGGATTTCTGCCAACTATCCCTGATTTCCTTTTCAGTTTTGTGCTGTAGGAGTTGCTCTTTGAGGGTTTTGTTACCTGCTAATTTGTCAAAAGAAGAGGTAAAGAAAGGCGTTTTGACCCCAGAGGTTTGCTCGTAAGCCTTGATAAGCCAAGAGAGGTTCAGCTGGGAGAGGGGAGGGGTCTGGGTGAGGTCTTCCCCATAGCAGGTACGCCCGTTGAATTTTGGGTTTTTGTCTCCAGCATTGGGCTTAGGAACAAAGGTAAAGGCTGTTTTTTCCAAGTAAGGAGAGCCATAAATCTGGAATTGCCACTTGGTACCGCGCCCCATGCTCACTTGAGTACCCTCAAAGAAGCATAGGCTGGGATAGAGATTTACAGCTGTTGCATTGGGCAAGTTGGGCGAAGGCGCTACAGGGAGCGGATAGATGGCCTTGCGGTCATAACTCTTTAGTGGAATAATCTTCAGGTTACATTGCAAGCCCCCTTTGAGCCATTTCTCTCCGTTAATCATCTGGGCATATTCGGCGATGGTCATGCCATAGACGACAGGGACGGGGTGCATGCCTATAAAACTCTTGTAGGCAGGCTCCAGTACAGGCCCATCCATAAAGTGTCCGTTTGGATTGGGGCGGTCGAGTATCACCAAAGGGATGTAATTCTCAGCACAAGCCTCCATGACATAGTGTAGGGTAGAGATATAGGTATAGAAACGTACCCCCACGTCCTGTAGGTCAAAGAGCATCACCTCAATCCCCTTGAGCTGTTCGGCGGTAGGCTTCTTGTTCTTGCCATAGAGGGAGACGATAGGCAGTTTGGTTTTGGCGTCCACTCCGTCCTTGATTACCTCGCCTGCATCGGCAGTGCCGCGGAAGCCATGTTCGGGGGCGAAAACCTTATCGATTTTAACTTTCTTTGAAAGCAAAAAATCCACTAGATGCTCATTTTGCACAGTGATGGTGCTATCCTTCTGATGGACAATCTTTTGGATAATTCCAGTATGATTGGTAACCACTCCGACATGCTTGCCTGCAAGCATGGGGAGGTATTGGTAATGCTGGCTGGCACCTGTTCCTACATATTCGTATTTCTTAAAAGAAATATTTTGAGCAGAAAGTTGGCCAAAGATGCCCATAAATAATAAAAAAAGTGTAATTTTGCTCATTCTAAATTTGCGTTTTTTATATTTTGAATATTGAGTTTTTTATAGCCCGTCGTATGGTGCATAATTCGGGGGGCAAAAGTAGTATTTCTTCTCCAATTATCAAAATAGCTATTAGTGCTATAGCCCTTGGGGTGGTGATGATTCTCATAGCCATAGCCACAGGGCGTGGTTTGCAAGAGCGTATTCGGCAGAAAATAGCCTCACTGAATGGTCATATTCAGATATTTAACTACGATACCAACCGTTCGGAGGTGTCGGTAGCGCCTATCTCTATGGAAGAAGACTTCTATACGGATCCCCAATTCTTCAATCGGGGTGGGCAGAAAGTAGTTCATATACAAGCCGTTATTACCAAAGGGGGCATCATACGCACCGAGAAAACTTTTGAAGGCATCATCGCCAAGGGGGTAGGGAAGGACTTTGATCCGCAATATATGCAAGGCTATCTCAAGGCAGGAAAGCTCCCTGATTTTGCTTCTGACTCCATTAGTAACGAAGTACTTATATCCGAATACTTAGCCAATCGCCTGGAGCTTTCGGTAGGAGATACATGCAATACCCTTTTTCTAAGAGAGGACAATATGGGGATCCCCAACCAACGCAATTTCACCATAACAGGGATATACAGTTCTGGTTTTCAGCAGTTTGATGCAACTTATATACTTGTAGATATCCGTCAGTTACAGAAGATAAATAAGTGGTCAGCGCAACAAGCAGGGCTTTTTGAGGTCTATATTAAGGACTTTGACCAAATGGAGCGTACGGGAGCCTATATCTATGATCATATACCAGCGGAGTACGACTCACAGACCATTGCTCAGAAATACCCCACAATCTTTGAATGGTTTCACACCTTTGATCTTAACATACTGATTATCATTAGTATCATGGTGATTGTAGGAGGGGTGAATATGATCACCGCTATACTAGTACTTATCCTAGAGCGTACCCCAATGATAGGCATGCTCAAGGCCTTGGGGGCAACTTCCTGGAGTATTCGCAAGATTTTTCTCTACAATGCTGCTTACCTCATTGGTTTAGGGTTATTTTGGGGCAATCTTATAGGGCTGGGATTGCTAGGTATACAATATTATTTTACGCCGCTGAAGCTCGACCCATCCATCTATTATGTGTCGGAAGTGCCTATCTATATACACTTGTGGTATATACTGGCACTCAATATAGGGATATTGGTAGTCTGTCTGCTGATGCTACTGATTCCTTCCTATATCGTAAGTAAGATTTCGCCTATTAGAGCTATCAAGTTTGAGTGATTAGTTGTTAGTGGTTAGTCTCTGACCACTAACCACTAGCAACTAACCACTACTGAATGAATACCCTTTTGATACGTCGGGAGAGGGAGGTGATCAGCTCGTAGGAGATCGTTTGGGCGGTTTCGGCGAGGGTTTCGCTGGTGTGGCGCTCGTCAAAGATGACCACTTCGTCGCCTTCCTCACAATCAAGTCCTGTGATATCTACCATAATCATGTCCATACATACATTGCCAACGATAGGACAGCGTTTGTCCTTGATGAATACAAATCCTACTTCTTTACCATAGATACGATTAAGCCCATCGGCATGGCCTACGGAAATGGTGGCTATCTGCATAGGTTTTTGGGCTTGGAAGCCAAAGTTATAGCCCACATAATCTCCCGCTTTGATCGTATGAATCTGAGAGATGATACTCTTGAGCGTGGTGATAGGCTTAAAGTCCTTTTGCAGGCGCGGGTCGTTGGCAAAGCCATACATACCGATACCGCTGCGCACCATATCAAAATGCGCCTCAGGGTAGTTGAGTATACCCGAAGTATTGCAATTGTGGTAGATAATCTTATGAGAGAAGTGTGCTTCCAATTTCTTTTGGAAAGCCTTGAATAAGGCAATCTGTTTTTCCATAAAAGGGCGCGCTTCGAGGTCTTCTGATGCCAAAAGGTGAGAGAAAGCCGTTCTTACTTTTAGCTCAGGGTGTCCCTTGAGTAGCTGGCAAATCTCATCTATCTCCTCAAGAGAGAAACCCAAGCGGTTCATGCCCGAATTGCACTTGAGGTGAAAGGGATATTCGTGTAATCCTTTCTGCTGGGCAAAGTCTATAAAATGAGTGATCAGCCTTTTGGAATAAAGTGTAGGGGCAAGGTTGTACTGGACAAGCTGCTCGAAATCTACCAGTTGCGGGTGGAAGACCAGAATCGGACGGGTAACTCCCGCCTCTCGTAGCTCGATACCCTCGGAGGTGAAAGCCACGGCAAACTCGTCCGCTAAGTCGTTTTCTTCTAAGTATTTGGCTACTTCTACGGAGCTATTGCCGTAAGAGTTTGCCTTGACCACAGCCAAGAAGCGTGTGCCTGGCTTGAGGTATTTTTTGAGTTGGCGTACATTGTGTTGGAGATAGTCCAAGCGAATCTCCAAAGTAGTTTCTTGTACTGACATTTTTACTGTTTTTTATTTTTATAGTAGGAAAACAAAAGATACCCCAGTATGGCCAATACCGCAAAAGGCAAAAGGCTTCCTATGAGTATGCCTATGGCATAACCACTATCAGGGGCATGAGCGATTTTCTCTTGTATTTGTTCAATGTTCTGCTGAAGAGGGATCATGAATTTTTAGGTTTAAGTTTGTCTTTGGTATAAGCAGATAGTGCCAAGCGTCCTGTAACGGAGGCGTTGTCAAAGAGAAGCGGCTCCCAAGAAGGGCACTCCTTCCAGAGCATGTGCTTGATTTCCACAAGGGCCTCCAAGGGGTAGGACGATAGTTTGTCGGTAAAATAGCCCAATTCCTTGTCAAGGTCGGCTGTATTTTCAAAAACACGCGCATAGAGTCCCTTTTTCTCTGCCCAATACGCATTTTTCCACTGGTCAGGCGTAAGGGAGAGTTCAGCGAGGGCACCCACGCCCATTTTTCGTTCAATGGCGGGGGCAATCACAAAAGGGCCTATGCCGATACTCAGTTCAGGCAAGCGGATAGCTGCCGCCTCGGTAGCAAAGACATAATCACAAGCGGCCAGTACGCCTACCCCGCCGCCGACAGCCTTGCCATGAGCCCTTGCGATGACAGGCTTTTGGCAGTTGCGAATGGCACAGAGTACGCGAGCAAAGCCACTGAAGAAGCGTTGGCCACTTTCGGGGGAGTCCACTTGCACCAATTCGTTAAAGAAAGCTCCTGCACAGAAGGCTTTTTCTCCTGCACTTCGCAAGACGACAGCCTTGACGTCTTCACGGGTAGAGAGGGAGTCTAACTCGTTCGCCAAACGCTGGAGTAGATCCATAGAAAGCGCATTGGCCTGCTCAGAGGCAAATTCTACAGTAGCGATGCTACCAGAGGTGGTGGTGAGTACGTAATCCATAGTTGTTAGTGATTAGTGATTAGTTGTTAGTGATTAGTTGTTAGTTGTTAGTTTCTAATCACTAACTACTAATCACTAACAACTGAGTCATACTTGATGATTCTTTCAGTTACTAAATAAATACCACTATCGGTGGCGGCAATTTTTTTAATCCAGTTGCCATGAGTGTCGTATAGGTAAGCATAGTAAAAAAACTCCTTACTCTTGACTTTGGGTCTTCCCAAGAGATCTCCCTCTTCCTTGAGTTCAATGGAGAGGTCACCTTTCTCATTGTACTCATAGGAATATTTGATAAAAAACGTATTGTCCGACCAGTGTTCCTTCCGTATGACCCTTCCTTGGCTATCGTACCTGTAAATATCAGTATACAACACATCACCAGAGGAGGTGGCCTCCCAACGGACTTTGGTTAGTTGTCGCTGTGGGTTATAGGTATAACTGAGGCAAGTACCATAAGAAGAGACTTTGTCCCTATCATGCTCTACATGGGTGATGTTCTCCTCGATGAGCAGTCCTGTGCTGTCGTAGGTATAAGTACGATGTTCGTTTAACAAATCGCCCCAATAGACAAGAGCGGAGATGATATTGGCCTTAGGGTCAGGGTCATCTTGGGGATAGGTATAGACGGCAGACCAATAGTTATCTCGCTTTCGATAATTCAGTTCGCCCGTATCATAGAGCTCATCATAGCCGATGGGTCGGGAAAGACTGTCGTATAGGAACACCTTTTTCTTCAAACAATGCTTAGGGGTATCATATTCCTCAAAAATCCACGCTCGCCCCAGCTCATCAAAGGTCAGGCAGCACTTTACAACCTCCAAGGTTTTGTACTGCTTCTCATAGATACGATTGCGGTAGTGCTCCAAGGAAGTATAGTAATTCTCCTGTACGGAGCGTACTTTACCTTTGAGGTTTTTGAAGTCTTCATAGGAGGACTCCTGCTGGGCTTTTGCACAAAAACTCAGCAGGGAAAAGAGACAAAAAACGCTCCGAATAATCCTCTTAATCCCCGAAGGAGAGATAATCCCCTTAATCCCCGAAGGAGAGATAATCCCCCTAACCCCCGAAGGAGAGATAATCCCCCTAACCCCCGAAGGGGGAACTGATGACCTATGACGCATATCCCTTTCCATAATACCTAAAATAATGATTTAAGTTTCGCAAGCTCTATAACTTACTGATTCTCAAAACATCCCCCCTACCCCCCCTCAAGGGGGGAGTTAGTAAGTAATAGAGGTTCAATAAGTTATAGAAGAGAAATTTTCTAATTTGATAAACAAATTAGGCCATTTCAACGCCCTCAAAGCTCCCCCTTTGGAGGGGGGTGGGGGGGAGGTTTTTACAAATAATTGATTATTAGTTATTTATAATTGCAATAATAGCCTAAAAACGACTTGCGAAACTTAAATAATGATTAGTGACTAGAGACAAATTTCGTGCCATTAATCATTAAATATTACCCATTAAATGGTTCTATTCATAAGGCTGCTACCAAATTCTTTTAGAATATCCTTTTTCTCCTCAGGAATATCAAGGGTGTCTAAGATAGCGAATGCCTCCATAGTGTAGGCTTCTACACGTTCTCGGAGGTAGGTATGGCTTTGAGTAGCTATGAAAAGCTCGGTTACACGGCTGATTTTTTCATCTTCGTTCTTAGGTTCATTGGTATAGAGCGCGTACAGTTCCTGCTTTTGTTCAGCAGTACCTTTCTCTAAAGCCTTGAGATAGAGGAGTGTTTTCTTGTTTTGGAGAATATCCCCTCCGATTTTTTTACCGAAAGAATCATCGCCAAAGGTATCCAAATAATCGTCCTGCAACTGGTAAGCGATACCCAAGGCAAGGCCAAAGTCATATATCTTTTGCTTGTTCTCTTGGGTTGTCTGAGCGATGATAGCCCCCATTTGCAGGGCTGCTCCTACCAGAACAGCCGTCTTGTAAGCAATCATCTTGAGATATTGGTCAGTGGAGACTTGCGCCTCTCGTTCAAAATCCACATCGTACTGCTGGCCTTCGCAAACCTCAATGGCTGTTTTGCTGAATATCTTGGCCAATTCTTGAAAAATATTTGGCTCATATTGCTCAAAATACTGATAAGCAAGAATAAGCATGGTATCACCAGAGAGGATACCCGTGTTGAGGTTCCACTTGGTGTGCACTGTGGGTTGTCCGCGCCTTAGAGGCGCCTGGTCCATAATATCGTCATGCACAAGGGAGAAGTTATGGAAGATCTCCACTGCGAGTGCCGCATAGAGTGCTTTGTGATAATCTGCCCCAAAGATGTCCGCACTGAGCATGGTAAGGGTAGGGCGCAAGCGCTTCCCTCCCACACGGAGGATATAGTGGATAGGATCATATAGGTTCTTAGGTTCTCGCTCTGTAAGATGCTTGTTCATAAAGGCGAGGAACTCATTTTGGTAGTG
This sequence comes from Capnocytophaga sp. CM59, assembly GCF_000293175.1. Classification (NCBI taxonomy): domain Bacteria; kingdom Pseudomonadati; phylum Bacteroidota; class Flavobacteriia; order Flavobacteriales; family Flavobacteriaceae; genus Capnocytophaga; species Capnocytophaga sp. CM59. The sequence continues at coordinate 15,381 of NZ_ALNN01000057.1, read as the reverse complement.
GGTAATCAGCTGCATGGTATTTTATTTCTTATTCTCTTCGTCTCTGTAGAAATGTACTCCAAATTGGATACGTTCCTGCCCCTTCTCCACACGGCGCTTATTGGCATCGCGCAGAGAGTAAGCGCAACCGCAGTATTCCTGCTTATAGAAGCGTTCGCTCTTGCAAATCTCCATATTGCAAGCACTGCCGCCCTTTTTACGCCAGTTGTAGTCCCAGAAGGTAATACCCTCGTACTTTTGAGCAGCCTGAAAGCCAGCTTCATTGACCTGCTCAAGGCTCTTCCATCGGGAGATACCAAGGGAAGTGGCGATGGTGTCAAATCCATGTTCAAAAGCATAGAGCGCAGTACGCTCCATACGCATATCAAAGCAGACAGCACAGCGGCTGCCCCGCTCAGGTTCGAATTCTAAGCCTTTGGCACGAGCAAACCAATTGTCGGCGTCATATTCCGCATCGATGATAGGCACGTTACACTTTTCAGCAAAGCGGATATTTTCCTCCTTGCGGATATCATATTCCTTCTTAGGATGTATATTAGGATTATAGAAAAAAATAGTAAAGTCAATCCCTGAGTCCTGGATGGCCTTGATGATACCTCCAGAGCAAGGCGCACAACAGGAGTGTAGCAGGAGTTTCTTGCCCCCATTGGGGAGGACTAATTTTTCACGGGTGATTTCCATAGGTTCTTCATTTAATCTAAAAAAGACTTTCACGCAAGATGAAAGCCTTTTCCAATTTTCATATTATGAGCAACTATATTAAACAGATCAAACTTGATGCAAAGGTACGATATTTTTTGAGAAATACAATGTCTTTCTCAGAATTTCTTTTTAAGCGGAGAAAACCGCTACATCTTTGTTGATTTTTTTCACCAAGCCCTGAAGTACCTTTCCAGGTGCAAGTTCGTAGAACTCTGTGGCACCATCGACAATCATTTGTTGGACGCTTTGTGTCCATTTGACAGGAGCGGTGAGCTGAGCGATAAGGTTTTTCTTAATCTCTTCGGGATCGGTTACCGCAGTAGTGGTCACATTCTGATAGATAGGGCAGAGCGGTTTTTGGAAAGAGATTTCCCCGATAGCCTTAGCCAATTCCTCTTCGGCAGGTTTCATCAGAGAAGAGTGGAAAGCGCCCCCCACAGGGAGGATCAGTGCACGCTTGGCACCAGCGGCCTTGAGTGTTTCGCAGGCCTGCTCTACGGCCTCATAGGCACCAGAGATCACCAGTTGCCCTGGGCAGTTATAGTTGGCTGGAGTTACCACGCCCTCGGTATCCTTGCAGGCTTGTTCTACTACGGCATCATCTAGGCCTAAGATAGCGGCCATAGTGCCACGCTGAAGTTCGCAAGCCTTTTGCATAGCCTCAGCACGCTTGGCTACCAAGCGCAAACCCTGCTCGAAGGTCAGTACGCCACTGGAGACCAAGGCGGAGAACTCTCCTAAGGAGTGCCCAGCGACCATATCAGGCTTGAAAGCATCGCCCAAGACCTGGCGCTGAATGACAGAGTGTAGGAAGATGGCAGGTTGGGTAACACGTGTTTGCTTTAGAGCCTCTTCATCACCGGCGAACATGACCTCAGTGATAGGGAAGCCCAAAATAGCATTGGCTTCTTCAAAGAGCGATTTGGCAAGGAGACTGCTCTCATATAAGTCCTTTCCCATTCCCACAAACTGGGAACCCTGTCCAGGGAAAATATAAGCTTTTTTCATGGTGTATCTTGAGTTTGTGTATTTGCGGGCAAAGATATGTTTTTTTCGGGAGATAGGCAAGAGGTATCCTCAGGGGGCAATAAGCAAAATAGGAATAAGGGGATACAAATAGGAAAACCCATAATTCCTTCAGTTGTATTGAATAGAAAAAAACTAATTAGTACATAGATACCTAAAAGGAATTTGTTCTTTATACCAAAATAAACAACAAAAATGTGGAATAGGAAAATAAAGAAAAAACCTACTAACCCTTGTTCTACCAAAGTACTTAAATAATCATTGTGTAATGTGTGAAAATCATATCCTGCTTTTATAATAACATTCTCTTCCGATCCAGCTCCTTTTCCAAAAAAAGGAGACTCCTTAAAACTATTCCAAGCAGCAAGATTCATTCTATTTCTGATCTCATCATTAAAATAATTATTCTTTTTGATAATGAGGAAAGGTAAAAGGAATAAGATAATTAGAGAAGCAAAACTTGTGTAATATATAATCTTCTTCCTTGATTTGACCTTTTTCATCAGCTCAACCCATAGGAATACAAGCATAATAATCCCGATTCCTAAAATAACTACACGTGCTTGTATAATCAGAGATACTATTATTAGAAGTATGAAATAGAAAATGATATGCCAAGAGGTAATCCATTTTTGTTTGTTCTCTCTCCATAACCAATAACCCATAACAAAAACTAATAAGAATCCCCAACCAATCATACTCTGATGCAGAGTAACACTCCACTTCATAGTCTCAATATAGGAAATATCCCCTAAATAACCCTTCGATAGAGAGAGAAAAGAAAAAAGAGGTTTTTGATATTGTTTTACTAAGAAAATATAGGAGGCTATATTGAGCGTCATTAAGTTGATAAAAACTATAAAGGGAATATAGATAAAAGGGTAGAGTTCTTTTTTCTGTACCTTGTAAAAACAACTTACTATAGGTAACATAATAAAGAGACAATAATAATCTATATGATGGAAGGATTTTGAAAAATTGTCAGACCATAAAATGCTTAAGAATTTCATAAAACTCAAAAGAAAGAAAGCAATCATTATAGGATGAGGTCTGTAAAAAGTTTTTTTATAAATTCCATAGAATAGACAGAGCAAAAGTAAGACAATTCCTAATCCTAATATCATCTTGTATTTGTAAGGATACAAACAGATTAGAAAGGAAGCAAGAATAGTGATAAAAGTTCTAAAAGGACTAATGTTTTGGAATAATGTTTTCCATCGGAAGAATACATCTATACAAGAGATTATTATAACAATTCCGATAATGATTCTAAAAAATAGTTTTAGAGGAAAATCTGTGTAATAAAGATTGAAATCTAAAGGAATGAAATAAAATACACCTACTACACATAGAATAAAAACATTTAGAATAGGTGTAAAATATTTCTTTAGAAAGGGAATCATCTAATTGTTTTGTTTTGTTGTTGTTTGAGTGATTTGAAATTTTCATAAACAGAGATTGCACTTACTTTACTGAGTAAGAATCCCTCCTTACCATCTAAAATACCTAACTTGAGTATATAGGTTTTGAAAAAATGAAAAGCCATTTTGACATACATCTTTAGCGGATTGTAACGCTTCCCCTTAAGGAACATCTCCTCTGCTCTTAACTTGCCATAGAGGACAGCTTTCTCTCGGTAGGACTTATAATCGGACACCGAATAATGTAAAAGCTTGTGCTTGAGCGTCCCAATAGTTCCCTCTACAGTGAGTGTTTCATGCACTTTTCTTTCAGGCACATAGTGACATTTTGACTTGCGGAACAAACGAAAATTTCGATCTCCTTGGGTGCCTGAAAAGTGAACAGGCTTTCCAGCAAAGAAAAACAATCGGTAGAAATAGTAAGCCTCTTTTTTCTCAGGATTATTGAGCGTAAGGATAATTTCTTCTTTTAGTTCAGGGGTAATACGTTCGTCACCATCTAAGAAAAGGACCCAATCATTGGAGGCGTTTTCAAGTGCTAAATTGCGCTGTTGGGCAAAATCCTCGAACTTATTTTGGATCACCTTCACCTTAGGGAAAGATTCTGCTATAGCCACAGTACGATCGGTACTAAAGGAATCCACAACAATAATTTCATCACAGAAATCAAAGCATTGTAGCACTTCCTTGATATTCTTTTCCTCATTATAAGTGATGATAAGGCCACTTACTTTTTCAGTTAAAGATTGCATTCATTTTTTCTGCAAAGGTAATATTTTTTTTTGTACTTTTGTGCTTTAATAAAAAAAATATGATTCATATTGGTTTTGTACATGGACAATTTCCCTATGGAGGAGGGGAGAAAATAACGTCTAATATAGCCCCTTTGTTAAAAGAAATGGGATATGCTATCTACGTTTTTTCATCTCATATTCATCATGAACAAATAGATGAAGAGGATAAGAAAAATATAACTTTTGTAGATGTCCAGAAAACAAGGTTATTTTCTTCACCTAAAGTCTCTTTAGTAGATAAGGTAAAAGAATTGAAAATAGACATTCTTGTTTTTATAGGAAAGAGTTTTAGTGCCAAACGAGAAAAAATATTAAAACAAACTAATTGCAAATGTATATTTGCACATTATGGGGCTACTTTTTGGCAGGCTGAAAACCACTTAGAGGATTTACAAGTGAAGGCTAAAAAGAATTTTATTAATTATTTGTTTTACAAAGGTTTTAAGATACCTCTTTTTCATATATATAAAAGAATAAAGGTAGAAAAATATCGCGTAATTTATAACACATATGATGCTTTTACAGTATTATGTGAGGAATATAAAAAAGAACTTACACAGGCATTAGGACTTAAAGATAATCATAAACTCAGAGCAATATCGACCCCTATTATATCTGCCCCTTATAATTATTCTTTAGAAAAAGAACCCCTTATTATCTATGTAGGGCGTATGAGTTATGTGGATAAACGAGTGGATCGTTTGGTTAGTATCTGGGAAGAAATCTATAAAAAATTTCCTGATTGGCAATTTGTCTTGATAGGTAGTGGGAAGGAACTACCTAATCTCCGTACAATGGTAAAGGAGAAGAACCTAGAGCGTATTACTTTTTTAGGGAAAGTAGAAGATATTTTTCCCTATTATAATAAGGCAGCTATCTTCTGTTTGTCTTCCCAAATGGAAGGGCAGGGTACAGTTTTGATGGAAGCACAACAAGCGGGAGTTGTACCTATTGCTTTTGATTGTTCAGCAGGTGTAAGAGGGATATTGTCACCTAATGGAGAAAATGGTATTTTAGTAAAACCCTTTGACATGGAAGAATATGTTTACAAACTGAGTATGTTGATGAATGATCCTCAGATGAGAAAAGATATACAGAAAAATATACTTACAAAAGCTAAAGAATATAGTGTTGAAGTTATCGTAAAACAATGGGACGAATTATTTAAAAGTGTATTATGAGCTTAAGATTATTTAGAACTACAGAGTACAAAGCTCTTGCTTATCGTTTGGCATTAGCCTATATATTTTACTTTTTATCACGCCTTTCTTTTTATAGTTTCAATAAGGCACACCTGCATATAGAAGGTATAGCCGATTTCTTTCGTCTTGCTTTTTATGGTTTGTTGTTTGATACTACAGCTATTATCTATGTAAATCTGCTGTTTATCTTCCTAAGTGTGCTACCACTACTTATCAACACTAAGAAAAGTTTTCAAAAAGTACTTTTCTGGGTATATTTTGCTTGTAATATACCTGCATATCTACTTAATTTTATAGATATTGTATATTTTTTGTATAACAAGACACGTCTTACTACCAATGATTGGGCTTTGGTAGAAAACGAACACAATCCACTGACACTCATGGTTGGATTTTTGGTGCAATATTGGGCTATTTTTGCTGTTTTCTTAGTACTAATTGTGTTATGGATATTCCTTTATAAGAAAGTACAAGTCAGAGAAGAAGAGGTAACACATAGAAGATCTTACTTTATAACCTCAGCAATAGTGTTGGTTCTATTGGCTCCTACACTTATCTTTGGGATACGAGGGTTTTCATTTAGAGCGGGAGTAATTCCTCTCACTGTAATGGATGCCAGTAAGTATGCACGCGATATTTCTCAGGTAAATATACTACTAAATACACCTTTTACCATCTTTCGTACCATGGGTAAGAATAAGGGTTTTAAGGAATTCAAATTTACTACAGATGCTTATATAGCAGAAAATATCAAGCCTATCAAACAATATGGACGACAGGTTAAAGATCAACCCAATATAGTGGTTATTATTCTTGAAGGTATGGGAGCGGAGTACTTTGGGGTGATGAACCAACATACTCATATTCCTAATTACCGTAGCCATACGCCTTTTTTAGACTCATTGGCTAGGCAAGGATACTATTTTACCAATATATTCTCCAATAGTGTACACTCTATTGAAGGAATTTCAGCAGTCACGGCAGGGATGCCTACTTTTCAAACGGCATGGGTACGTTCGGGCTATGCTCAGCGTAAAATATCTTCATTACCTGAGATCGCACGCTCCTTGGGTTATCAAACCCTTTTTGCTCATGGGGCTACTAATGGTTCAATGAACTTTGATGGTTATACCCATCAAATCGGTTATGAGACCTATTTGGGGCGTACCGAATTTAATGATGACCGTTATTATAATGGAAGCTGGGGTATAGATGACGAACCTTTCTTACAATATTTTGCCAAGAATATTAATCAAATGAAGCGTCCTTTTTTAGCAACGGTTTTTACACTATCCTCTCATGGCCCTTATACAGTGCCTGAACCTTATAAAAACAAGTTTAATAAGGGAGATATACTCATGCATAATGTAGTGGAATATGCTGATTTTTCGCTAAAAAAATTCTTTGATACCATTAAGAAAGAAGATTGGTATGCTAATACTATATTTGCTATTATCTCAGATCACACAACCGAAGACTATTATGATTATTACAAACAGAAAATAGCACACCACCGCTTGCCTATTATCCTCTTTAGCCCGAATAAAGCACTTATTCCTCAAGGGAGTTCAGATACATTAGGTCAACAGATAGATATTTTTCCTACTTTGGTAGATCTTATGGGGTATCAAAAACCTTTTCGCTCTTGGGGACGTAGTCTTCTGAGTGATAAGGCAGGTGAGACACCTCGTGCCTTTGTTACACATACTCAGTTCTATCAACTTATACAAGGTAATTACATATATGTGCTAGATTTACAAGGAGAAGTGGTAGGGGTGTATGCTAAGGAAGATTTAGACCTTATCCATAACCTCAAAGACCAAATCACTCATAACGAAGAAATGAAAAAAGGCATCGCTGATGTGCGAGCCTTTATGCAAGATTATATGGATAGGATTATCCATGATAAACTGGAGTAAGTCACAGATTAGTATTCTAGATGTCTTATAAATTCCTGTGCATGCTGGTAATCAACAGGTTTTCCAATGTCAATCCAATATCCTATAATTGGATCATAGACAAGTTTTCCACCTTCACTGATCAATTGTTCCATAACATCAGTAATGTCACAATATTTTCCTTTAGGAATTTTCTGTATTAAGGATTTTTTCAGTATATAAACTCCTGCATTAGAATAATATATAAAGCTAGGTTTTTCCTTAAAGTTAACCACTCTTCCTTGATTGGTTTCAAAAATGGCATAAGGAACATCTACTTTGTATTCAGTAGAGGCCACCGACATATCTGCTTGTTCATTGATTAACTTTAGGTAGAGAGACTCAAAATTGATGTTAGTGAATAAATCACTATTCATCAATAAGATATGTTCTGTTGCTATAGAGTCAATTAAGGCTAATGCACCGGCTGTACCCAAAGGTTCTTCTTCTTGTATGTATTCGATGTGAATACCCTTTTGCTTTCCATCTCCAAAATAATCTATGATTTGTTTTCCGAGGTATTTTATAGAGATATAGAGCTTTCGGATGCCAAAACTGATCAGTCTATCAATATTATATTCAATGATAGGCTTACCACCCAAAGGAAGCATAGGCTTTGGAACTGTATCAGTCAAAGGGCTTAGGCGCTTTCCTCGCCCTCCTGCCATAATAACAGCTTCTAAGGGGAGTTTTGCTTTTGTTTTTTCTAAGTCTATAAGCTCCACCATCTGTCCTTTTTGATCAAGAACAGGTAGGATCTTAATATCTGCTTTTCTAAAACTTTCAAAACTCTGATAAGCACAGCTCTGTAAAAGGTGTTTGAATGATCGGTTACAAATATCGCCTAACTTCTTTTGTAGATTTTGTTCATTTACAATAGAACGCCTAATATCTCCATCGGTTACAGAACCAATTATTCTATTATTATCATCTATTACAAAGAGGATAAGCCTACTGATATCCTGTAACTCACTTAGTTTTTTTAGCCCTTCAATTAAATTTTTATCCTTATGTATTAAAACATTCGTTTCCATGTATTTATCTTTGACTACAAAATCTTGTACTAATAAGGTAAATTATTATATACAAGTCAAATTTATTAGACATTATAATTTTCTTACCCCACTAGGTATATTTACTACTCTTGCCTCTAACCATTCAGCGTTGCTAAGGTCGGTTTTTGGACAATCTTTGAACATAGGTAAGCGGTTCATTAATTGCCATATAGGTCGGCTCATCACTCCTTTACCATTGGTTTCGGTAAGGAAAGCATCACGCTCTTCATTGTCTTTTAAGATGATAGCGTTAAGCCAATAGTTACACTTTTCATCAGTTCGTTCTGTAAAGAAAGGAACTCCCTGTTTTTCAAAAAAGGCCTTATAAGTTTCCGCAGTTATCCGTTTGTTGGCTAAAAAGCCATCTAATTGTTCTAATTGAGCAACCCCTAAGGCGGCATTGATATTAGGCATACGATAGTTGTAGCCTATCTCATCATGTACAAACTCCCATGCGTGTGGTAGCTTGGCTTGAGTGGTAAGGTGTTTGGCATGTTTGCCTATGGCATCATCATTGGTTAGGATCATACCGCCTCCTCCTGTGGTAATAGTCTTATTTCCATTGAAAGAGATACCTCCTATTTTAGCGAAAGTACCTAAGTGCTTACCCTTGTAATAGCTACCCATTGCTTCGGCTGCATCTTCTACTACCTCAATATGATATTGATTACAGATAGCGATAATCTCCTCTATACGGCAAGCATGTCCAAAGGTATGCATGGGAAGACAAGCCTTAATACGCCTACCTGTTTCTTTATGATAGCATTCATTTCCTCTTAGCTCAGTATGTGTTTTGAGAAATTGCTCTAAGGAAGTAGGGGAGAGACCCATGGTGTCCTTATCTACATCTACAAAGACAGGTACAGCTCCAGCATATACTATTGCATTGGTAGTAGCAATAAAGGTTAAAGGTTGCGTAATTACTTCATCTCCTTCTTTTACGCCACTTAGTTTAAGCGCTATATGGAGCGCATTAGTACCATTTACACATACAACGGCATGTTTAGCACCTGTATAGGCCGCTACTCTTTCCTCAAAAAGATCAACAAACTTTCCTACACTTGAGACGAAAGTAGTGTCTATACACTCTTCTAAGTATTTTTTCTCATTGCCTTTGAAAGTGGGAGCATGCAGAGGAATAAAAGCCTCTTTCTCACCATAAAGGTCTCGTATAAAAGTTATCATTTCAGAAATATTCATTGCAATAGTTTTTAGTTTTCAAAGGAGGTTCGAGATCTACATTTTACTATCTAAATATTTCCCAGTCTCTTGATGATCAAAATTCACTAAGAACCTTTTCATCAGTTGGGTTATATCATTCTTCTGGGTGTCAGGGTTGTCAAATAGTTTTGTTAGCTCTTTGATAAAATTTTCTATTTCAGTTAGTTCTTTGAAACTTTGAAGGTTGATCACACCCAAAGATTCATATTTGTCTAAAAGAACTTGTTCTCCTTCGGTATAAAACTCTTCGTAGGGCTTTTCTCCAGTGGTATCACTCTTTGAGAAATAAACAGGATACCATTTGTAATTTTCTTTCCTACTTTCTGCTTTGGCAATAGCCTCTGTCTCACTGTGACATTCTAAGGGTTCATATCCTAAGCCCTTAAGTAATTCTGTAGCTATAGCGGAGAAAGTAAGTACTTGTTCTTTTTTTAGTTTTGGAAAGTATATTTGCCCTGTAGTTCCTAATATACAAGCCATTAGGCATATTTGTCCACTTTCTTCAGGGGATACAAAATAGCGTGTTACATCTGAGGGAGCGGATAAGGGTTGGTTCTTGGCAATACGCTCTAAAAATCCGGCAGGTAGGGAACCGTTGGAGAAAGCCACATTAGCAAAACGAGCAGTAGTTACGGGGAAAATTTTTGCGTAGGCCATGATCATATCTTCCATAATCTTCTTGCTTCCTCCCATGATATTTACGGGGTTAGCAGCTTTGTCTGTGGAGACACAGAAAAAATGTTCAGGGGGATAATTACATAACAAGTCTAAGAAGCCTTTGGCATTGATTACATTGTTTTTCAGTAAAGCTTCTACAGAATATTTATCTTTTTCTGAGCGTACATGCTTGTGAGCAGAAAAATTAGCTACTATATCAAATCCGCCACGAGCTTTGAACATCTTTACAAAAGTATCATCAGCATAACTCATGGGGTAGGTTACATAGTCGTCAGGTACTGAGAAAGCGGAAGTACTACGTAGCTCACGGGTGAGTTCTGTAAGTCCATTTTCATTAATATCCACTACTACCAAGGTTTTAGGTTTAAAAGGTAATAGTGCTTTAATATAAGAACTCCCTATAGAGCCTGCACCTCCTATGACTAATACACGCTTCCCTTCTATGGCTGTGGTAAGCTCTTTCTGGTGAGCATGTAAATCCTTAAGAAACATACTCTCAGGACGTTTGGTAACGTATTTGGATATAAAGCGTTCTATGTTTAGCATAAATAGATTCTATTGGTTAGTTTTTTTTTGATATTTTTCTTGTGTATTGTTATTTCTCTTAAAGAACAGCAGAAACACCCCAGCGAGGATAAAGGGGATACTTAGCCATTGGCCTGTGGAGAAAACACCTAAGGTGTCTTCGATACCGCCTTGGCTGTCTTTGACATACTCTACAAGGAAACGTATTGTCCAAAGGGCAATGAGAAATACCCCAAAGATAAAGTAGGGCTGGTCTTTCTTGTTGGTTTTCCAATAGAGGTAGTAGAGCAACCAGAAAAGCAGGAAATATCCTACTGCTTCATAGAGTTGGGCAGGGTGCCTATAGGGGATTTGGTTATAGATTTCTACAAACTGTGGGTTGTGGGCGATAACCTCAAAGGCTTTCTGTGGGGTATTTTCTCCTGTGAGCTGCATAGCCTCACCAGCAGAGAAGTCGCCTGATTGTAAGAACTTTACCGCAAAAGGGAAAGACTTATCTATGACCTTGCCTACAATCTCGGAGTTCATGAAATTGCCAAAACGAACAAACATACCTCCTATGGTAATGGCAATGACAATGCGGTCAAGCACCCAAGAGAGTTTCATATCGGGGTATTTGCGTATGTAGAGCAGCATGGCAATGATAATCCCCACTGCCGCCCCGTGACTGGCCAAGCCTGCAAATCCTGTTACTTCAAAGCTCGGAGAGAAGCGGAAAGGCAGGATAATTTCCAGAGGGTGCACCTTGAAGTAGTCCCAATCATAGAAGAATACATGTCCTAAGCGTGCGCCCAAAAGCGTTGCTATGGCTACATAGATGACCAAGGTATCAAGTTTCTCTAAAGGTTTGTTTTCTGCTAAAAAGATTTTTTTGGTGATGTAAAAGCCTAAAGAAAAGGCAATAACAAACATAAGGCTATAGTAGCGTATTTGTATAAAATGCAGGTCAAGTAATACCTGATTGGGATTCCAGTCCATATAAAGAGTTTTATAAGGGACAAAAGTACGAATTTTAATTGTTAATTGTTGATTGTCAATTGTTAATTTTTGCCATGTAAGCGAATAGCCTCATATACTCCGCTCTCATGGATTTTGCTCCTACTTTTAGCCACTGACCACTAGCCACTAACCACTGACTACTTTCTTTTGACGAAGGTTGCCTTAATAGGATAGTGGTCGGAGTAGTGGATTTGGTTATAGACCTTGTGGGAGGTGATTTTAAAATACGGATCGGCTAGTATATAGTCAATACGGAATGGGAAGTAAGGGAAGTCATAAGTGCTACCAAAGCCTGAACCACATTCCTGAAAACTATCTATCCAGCCCCTATCCTGAAACTTTTGGTAGAGGTAGGAGAAAGCGGTATTATTGAAATCCCCACAGATGATAATAGGATAAGGACAGCTATCGGCATGGGCATTGAAAAGCTCTACCTGTGCCTGCTGTATGGCAAATCGGCGGGGGAGTTTTAGGAAAATACGCTTGGAGTTCTCTTGGCTGATTTCGGTATCTTCTATATGGAAGGATTCGAAATGAAGGCTATATAGCCTGAGGGTATCACGCCCTGCTACTATATCAGCAAATACGCCATTGTTACCTGTATGAGGAAAATCTAAGGAACCACTATGTATAATAGGGTAATCACTGAGGATGGCTTGGCCTATCTTGTCTTTTTTGTTTTTATAGATGAATTTCTTGTACTTATAGAAAGGAAAACTTCCGCTTTCCTTAATATAAAACTCCTGTAGAGCAATGATGCTGGGGTGCTCTTGGGCAATAAAATCAATAATCTTATTCCTTAGCTCGCTGTCCTCACTCCATTTGTAATGATTGAACAATCGAACATTGAAACTCATTATGCTCAAATGATCTTTAGGGGCAGGTTTGCTCTTGCTAAATTGTACAAAACGATGCATAAAGGGGAGTCCTATGAGAAATAAGACCGCAGAGAAAAGGAATAACCACTGGCGACGCAACAGCCATAGGACAATGAATCCTATATTGACCAGCATCAGCAAGGGGGTGAAAACACTTAGGGAGGCATACTCAAAATAACGAGGAGGGATAAAAGGGAGTAGGTAGGCGAAAAGTAAGATTCCGCCTACCACTCCATTGATCAGAAGAATTATTTTGTTAGCAAAAGAGAGTGTGCTCCAAAATTTTTTCATAGAGTTAGTTTTTACTCACGAATAACGAGTATTTGTCCCATATTGAGGTTGAAGTTGCTCATATTGTTACGAGCCATTAGGTCATCTACACTTACTCCAGAGCGACGTGCGATGCTATAGAGCGTATCGCCTTTCTTTACGATATACATTTTAATTACATCCATCGCTACTTCTTCTGCTGGGGTATTATTTACTTCTTTTTGCGCCATGCGTGTGGTATCTACCTTTTGTGCGATGGCGCTTGTGTCCTTTTTTGGGCTGTTATTCTTTTTAGCTACTACTTTTTGTGTGTTTTTTGCTACAGTAGTAGATGTATTTGCTTTTTTAGCTACTGTGTTTTCCTGTTTTGCAGGTGTATTTGCTTTAGCTATCGTTTTGGTCGCTTCTTTTTTCTTCTCTATTGTAAGAGGAGGCGTATTGGGAATAGGCGAAAGCGGCTTCTCTTCTTTGTATGCGTAGCCGAGAACCTCAGTGTCGTACTGTTGGAGTTCGTATTTTTTGATAAGGAACAGTAATTTCTGTGGATAGCCAGGGTCTGTGGCATATCCGGCTTTCTTAAGTCCATACGCCCATCCCTGATAGTCACCGGCCTTGAGAGAGAAGAGGAAGGCATAGCGAGAGCGGTTTACAAGGAATTGTGAATGGTCTTCGAAGGAGGCTTCGGGGTGTTCGTATTTTCTAAAGCATTCGCCTTTGGCATCATCATCATGGGTGATGGTGTCTCCCTCCCAGTCATAATGGCACTTGATACCGAAGTGGTTACGCGCATGGCGAGCCAAGCGGCCTTGTCCAGAGCCACTCTCAAGGATGGCCTGAGCCAGGGTGATACTTGCAGGGATTCCATAACGCTGCATCTCCACCATAGCGATATCCTTATAGGTAGCTATATATTCGCGAATCAGTGCTGGGGTTACTTTCACCGCCGAGGTTGCTTGTAATTCCTCAGGTGTTTCGGGTTCTTCCTTATTAATGTACGCTTCAGTACGTTTGCTCTCTACAAGCACTTTTTCAGGGATACGAGTGATAGGCTTCTTCGTTGTAACGTTCTTATGCCCTGTGCTACAAGAAGAGGCTATTGCCATAAGGCCTATGAAGCTAACTAATTTCTTGTTCATAATCCAGAGTTTGTTTTTTCTTTCTACTAAGTTGTTGGTTCATTCCATATATACCTTGCAATCCACCGGTGTGGATGGCTAATATTTTACTATTTTCAGGGAAAAGTCCCTTTTCAATAAGACAAGTAACTCCATAGATCATCTTGCCCGTATAGACAGGGTCTAGGGGAATACGTGTTTGCCTAAAGAAATCATTGAGAAAGCGGATAAAGGGTTCATTCACCTTGGCATAACCACCTAGGTTATAGTCATGTATCAGCTGCCAATGGTCGGAGCCATGAATCCACTTTTTGATTTCTTCCTCAAGGAACTTTCCGCATAGGGCAGGGAAGCCTAAGACCTTTTGGTGAGGTAAGGCGCTGTTAATCAGCCCTGCGATGGTACCACCTGTACCTACCGCAGTGGTAATAAAGTCATAGTCCGTATCTTCGGGAGTGAGAATCTCCTCGGTACCCTTGATAGCCAGCGCATTGGTACCTCCTTCAGGGACATAGTAATAAGGGCCAAAAAGATTGGCCAACTCCTCCTTGAAAGCCTCTGTATGCTTTAAGCGAAAACGATCGCGGGAGACAAAATGAAAACGCATACCGCATTCCTTGGCAAAGCTAAGGGTAGGGTTGTGAGGGACTGCACTGGCTAATTCGTCTCCACGAATCACACCAATGGTCTCTATACCAGCCACTTTACCTGCGTAGGCAGTGGCTGCGATATGGTTTGAGTATGCCCCTCCAAAGGTGATCAATTGCTTGTATCCCTTTTGGGAGGCCTCTAACAGATTGTACTTGAGCTTCCGGTACTTGTTACCAGAGACATGTACATGGGTTTTGTCCTCGCGCTTGATATACAGAGTGATTCCATGAGGATAGCTGATAGGGACTTTTTGGGTCTCTATGACGGGAATCGCAATCATACTTACGCGTCTAATTTCTTGAGCAAAATTACATGCTAATTGTTTACCTTGTGTTTTTTCTATGGGCGCAAGAGGGAAAATACCTTTTTTCTTTAAGAAATAAGCAGCTGAAAGTTTTTTTGTAAATGATTGACAATCATAATTTAGTACCATAAATAAGAAGCGTTTATACAAAAAAATTAGTAATCAAAAAATAATTTTCAACAAAAGACAGTATGTTGTTAATTAGTTGGTTTTAACGAGAAATTACATTAATTAAACCGTAATTGTTTATAATTGTTTGTTAGTAGATGTTGATAAGTTGGTTTAATGATTAGTGCCAACAATGTTTCACATACCCAGCTGTGAGCACTCGCTGGCTTTGTGGAGGAAATGTAATTTTGCTTACGTCGAACTCACATTAATCATTAATTTAAGTTTCGCAAGCTCTGTAATCAACTGATTCTCAAAACATCCCCCCTACCCCCCCCTCAAGGGGGGAGTTAGTAAGTAGTAGAGGTTCAATAAGTTATAGAAGGGAAAATTTCTAATTTAATAAACAAATTAGACCATTTCAACGCCCTTAAAGCTCCCCCTTTGGAGGGGGGTAGGGGGGAGGTTTTTACAAATAATTGTTTATCAGTTACT
>NZ_ALNN01000056.1:0-36415 GCF_000293175.1 Capnocytophaga sp. CM59 | reverse complement strand
GCTAATGGCAATTAGCCCTTGAAAAAGAGCAAATTAAAAATTAGTCTCTTGTGTTATTTATTTGCATTCTAAATATAATTAACTATAAGAGGTCACCCTGGCCAGCGTAGTAGAGAAGTAATTTAACGTGAGTTCGATATAACGAAAGCTCCCACAGATTTTCACGGATTTCACAGATTTTCTATGTTTGTGTAATTGTGCTGTTGCGATTTACACAGATTTTTATAAGGCCAAAGGCCTTATTTATCCGTGGAAATTAAGGAGTTATACTTAGTTGTTCTATCATTCTCTCCGTGAAAATCCGTGCAATCTGTGGGAGAAAAATATAATTTTGCTTACGTCGAACTCGCGTTAATTTATGACATCTTATAAGAGGGGTTGTTTTATGCCCTCATAGGCAAATTAACACATAGGCAAATGGATGAAACCCTAAAAAAAATTTGGAAATTTCATTTTATTTTAGGAAATTTGCCACCTCAAAACTACAGAAATGAGATTAAAGTTTTTCTATGTATTTGCGTTGTTTATCATAGCTGTGCAAGCGGCTTTAGCGCAAAAAGTTACCGTCACAGGGATGGTAAAGGATACCCAAGGCGAACCTATCTTGGGTACTTATATCCTTATCAAAGGTACCAGCCGTGGGGCTACAACCAATGATAAGGGAGCTTATACGATTGAGGCCAATGTGGGCGATGTGCTCTACTACTCTTTCTTGGGGATGAAGCCTGTAGAGAAACCCGTGACCAAAAAGAATACGGTGATCAATGTGGTGCTTCAGGACGATGTACAAGAGATAGACACAGGCCTTGTCTTCACTGGCTATGGAGCGCCTAAGGTAGGGAGCAAGACAGTGGCTTCAGTGGCAACAGTACAAGGGCAGGAAATCGCTCGTACCCCCGATGCCAATGCCATGGATGCACTCGCAGGACGTGTAGCGGGGATGGTTGTTACCACAAGCTCAGGACGACCAGGCGATGCTTCCAGTGTACTGATTCACGGGTTTAACAACTTCCAGTCAGCGCTTAAGGGAAGTGTATCTAACCAGACACCGCTTTATATTGTCGATGGAATGCAGGTAAGCTCAGGGATTATGACTGACCTCAACCCCAATGATATAGAGAGTGTCACCGTACTCAAGGATGCAGCCTCTACCTCTATCTATGGGTCTCGTGCTGCCAATGGGGTGATTCTCATCACTACCAAGCGTGGTAAATACAATGAGCAAACCCACATCAGTGTAAGCCACCAAGTGGGGTTCAATGCCATAACTAGTGCCAGCCGCCGCTTCTTCGATGATATGATGACCCCTCGTGAATACTTGGATTTCTGGGCACAGCGTGACCCTGCCGCTATCCGCTCTGCCGCTGGAGTGTCAGGAAATACACCCGCACAGACTCAGGCGGCTATTGAGAAGATCTTGGCCGAGAATCCTTATAATACACGTTGGGACAAAATCTTCTTCCGTGACTTCGTACCTACTACCCGTACCGATGTCTCTGTCTCTGGAGGAACTGCCTCTACTACCTATTACCTTTCGGCAGGTTACCTAAAGCAGGAAGGATCTACCGCTCCTTCTGTGGATTATCACCGCTATAATCTCAACACTAATGTGGATACCCGTATCAACAGTTGGCTTAAAGCAGGACTATCACTCTCTGTAGGCTATAGCGAAAGAGAGGGCGGACGCTCTACTACTTCAGGGGCAAGGGTATTGGCCTTACCTCTGTATAGCCCTACCAATCCCGATGGTACTCGTAAGAACTTTATCAGAGGACTTACAGGACGAGCCACTGGATTCTATCACCCTGAGTATGAGGCTGAAAAAAATCCTTCAGCTTCCTATGGAACCGATGTGATGCCTATAGGGTATTTGACAATTGAGCCTATCAAGAAGTTGGTATTCAAGACCCAAGCAGGGGTACAATACAGCGATGGAGAATCTCAGCAGAAGCACTTGCGTTCCTTTACCGATTACCAATTTGGCTATGAGAACACGGCCTCCACTCAGGTTTCTTATGATAAGTCGTATAGAAAGACCTTTACCAATACCTTGGAATACAAGTTTATGCTGGGCAACGCTCATAGCTTTACCGCCCTTTTAGGACAGGAGTCTATTGAGAATATCTATAAGGCCTTGGAATCTCGTACCACAGGACAGCCTTCCGATGGGCTTTCTATGCTCTCTCATGGGACCAAGGAAGTGGCAACAGGTGATAGCAAGACAGTAAGCACTTTCAACTCCTATTTTGCACGATTGGAATATGATTACCTGAATCGTTATTTCTTAGACCTTTCTGGTCGTCGTGATGGTTCGTCTAACTTTGGAGAGAACAACCGCTATGCCAACTTCTGGGCAGTAGGGGCTATGTGGAAACTCAAAAAAGAGGCTTTCCTTGAAAATGTAAAATGGCTTACCGACCTTAACTTACGCTTTAGTACAGGGATTTCTGGAAATGCGGGCGGACTTAACTACAGCAATATCAACGTAGTAAGCCCTTCTCAACTATACAATTCTGAGATAGGTTATACCCTTAGCCGTATAGGAAACCCTGATATTCGTTGGGAAGAACAAAAGAAAACAAGCGTAGGACTCAATGCGGTGATTCTACATAATACCTCACTCAATGTGGAGTACTACCACCGTCGTACCTACGATGTATTGGCTTACCGAGATAACAACTCTACCAGCGGACGTACCCAACTCTATGGAAACTCTGGAGGAATGCAAAACCAAGGGATTGATGTAAGTATCTCCTCTCGTGTGTATTATGATGAGGGTAACAACCTAAGCGTACGCCCTTACTTCAATATGAACTATAACCAACAGAAGATTACCGAGATCTTCGAAGGACGCGAATCCCTCGTGAGTCTCAATAGCAACTTGGGCTTTAAGGTAGGTCGTGCCTTGGAATATACCGCTGTATTGCGCAAGGGGGTAGATCCCAATACAGGACTTACACAGTGGTACCTCCCTGGTGAAGATAAAATGGAAACCCAAACCGATGATAACCAGATAACCACTACCTATAATTCTAAATTGACACAGACCACAGGTAAGAAGATGCATGCCCCACTCAATGGAGGTTTCGGTTGGACAGTTACTTATCGTGCCTTTAGCTTGGATATGAATTTCTCTTTCACTGTGGGTAACTGGAAAGTGAATAATGATATGCGCTATAGCGAAAACCCTGGTTCCTTTGCCTCTGGTAACATCAGCCGTAAGGCTTTCGATTATTGGAAAAATGCTGGAGACAATACCCGTCACCCTAAGATTACCGAAGCTACCTTTATCTATTCAGGAGATTCTCGCCTGATACAGAAGGCCGATTTCTTACGCCTAAAGAGTATATCCTTGAGCTACAACCTACCTAAGGAAGTGATCGAGCAGATAGGTTTCTTTGGCGGAGTACGTCTCTATGGTACCGCGCGTAACATCTTTACTCTCACCAATTACGAAGGAGCAGACCCTGAGTTCTCTAATCCTATATCCTTGGGAGGTTATCCACCTTCTCGTCAGTTTTCTTTCGGGGTTGAACTTAAATTTTAAAAAGCAATGAAAAAGATACTTAACAAATTACCACTATATACCCTTGCGGCGCTCTCCTTGCAGAGCTGTGTCAAGTTAGAGCAAGAGCCCTTCAATGAGCTGAGTGAGCAGAAATCATTCCTCAATGTGGAGGATGCTCAGTATTGGGTCAATGGAATGTATGACGGACTGCGTGATAATACTTATGGGAATACCATGTATAGCTCCGATGTACAGGCCGATTTCCTCAATGCCGTTCGTCGTAACAACGAAATCCTCCCCGAATTGCACCGCTGGACGGACTTCACTTCTTCCAATAGTACCACCGCTGCCATTTGGATGGCTCATTACAGAGCGATTCAGGATATTAATATAGCGCTCAATGGGATTCCTAAGGTGCCCATAGCCCAAGAGAGAGAACGTACTGAGCGTGCCCAAATTCAGCGTAACTTGGGCGAACTCCACTTAGGGCGTGCCTACTATTATACTTATTTGGTAACGCACTTCTGTGGGGCTTACGATGCCTCTTCCTCTTATGGGTTGCCAATCCTAAGAGAGTTCAAGGTTTCTAACTTTCCCGCACCCAGTACACTGAAAGAAACCTATGAGTTTATCTTGGAGGACATCGCTCGTGCCGAAGAACTTTTGTCCGAAACTTCAGGAACAGTAGGAGCTACTACCTTTACCGTAGATGCTGCCAAAGCGCTCAAGGCACGTGTGCTACTCTACCAAGGGGCATGGCAAGAGGCTTATACTACGGCCAAATCCCTTATAGATGGAGGAAAATACCCACTGGCTACCACACAGAGTGCTTTGGAGGCGATTTGGAAAGAGGATGATGACAAAGAGAGCATCACTCAGCTCTTTGCCAAAGCACCTGCAAGCTTTACCTTGGGCGGAAGTGATGAGCTTCCTAAGGCTAATGATATCTATATAGGAGCTAATAACTATGACCGCCGTCAGCGTCGTTTCCTCTATAATCCGAGCTATATCCCTACACAGGCTTTCGTGGATTTATTTCAAGATACCGATTATAGGAAAAAAGTTTTTCTCCAAAAACTCTTTGTAGATTACGGAAGTACCGCCTATAGGAATATTTATTTGGTTGCCAAATATCCTGATAACAATAACTTAAAGACCAATTCTTCAGGACTACCTACCTATATGCACAGACCGAAATTGTTCCGTATAGCCGAGCAATATCTTATTGCAGCCGAAGCGGCTTACCGCAATGGCGATGAAGCCAATGCCAAGGTATATCTCAATGCACTCCGAAGAGCACGTATCTTAAGAGCTACCTCTGTTACCGCTACAGGTCAGGCGCTACTGACAGAGATACAGAATGAGCGCAACCGCGAATTAGCCTTTGAGGGCTTCCGCTTACACGACATCAAGCGTTGGGGCTTAGGCGTAGTCAGAGGTACCCCGCAGAATGTAGAGGCAATTTTCTCCTCTCCAGCTCAGGAGTATTATCAGCTTAATATCCCTGCTGGCAATTACAAACTCACCTGGCCGATCCCTGCCGCCGACATCAATTTTGAAAAAGGTCGCTGGAGTCAAAACCCAGGCTGGTAATAACTATAAAACAAAATCGGCGGTACCACAGTACCGCCGATTATTGCTATTTATAATATTCGAATTTCTGTTCTATAATAAGGTAAGGTTCCCCATTTTCGCTTTCCGTCTTTTTGATCCAGTTCTTTTTCTTATCATACTGGTAGGTGTAGTTCTTTTTCTGGGCAATAGTACCATCTTCTTTATAGACTACATTTTCCGTTTCATTGCCTTCCTTGTCATAAGTAGAAGTTACTTTCTTTATGAGTTTGTCAGTAGCATCATAAGTAAGGCGTTCTAATGGATTTCCTTTTTCATCGTTCTTGTAAAGGGTCTTGGAGGTAAGGCTGTCTTTCTTATACTTGTCCTCGCGGATAAGGTAGCCTTTGTCATCATAGGTAAAAACACTTTTATCATCACACACCCCTCCTACACAGTTGGATTTCTCTATAAGCTGTTGTTTATCATTATATTTGGAGAAAGTACTCATAAAGATATCTCCTTTGTTGGTCAAGAGGTCATGGCGGATGCGATTACCCTGTGCGTCATACTCATAGAGGTTAGTGGAGAGTGTCTTGTTTTCCTCATCTTTGGAGACGGACTCTATTAGGTAACCTTGGTCGTTATAGGTATCATGGTAGGACATCAACACCCCATTGTTATTGACTTGCATCTTAGTAGTGCGTCCCTTAGGGTTGAACTCTGTTAACAGTTCCGAATTACCTCTAAAGGGTTTGCCTTGTTCGTCAAAGCGATAGTCCAATATACGATATGTCTTTACTTTTCCTTTAAGTTTGGCCGCGTCCCAACCTGTTTTCTTGTTCTGTCCGAAAGCGACAGTACCTGCCAAAAGCAGAATAATTCCTAATTTCTTCATTTTTTGAAAATTAATTTTTATAAAGGGCAAAGGTACGAAAGATAATTATTAATTATTAATGGTCAATGGTTAATTGTTAATGTCTATTTGTTAAACTTGAAGCTTAAGTCTCGGCATTCTTTTTGGTTACACCTACCGGGTAATTCCATATTTAGTTGCCAGCCGATTAGTCACTGTATCAGGGTATTCACATTTCTAAAAGGAAGTGTTATAGGAAGAAAACAAAAAAATCACTACCTATAGTAGTGATTGTAGTCGTACTCGGAGCGGGACTTGAACCCGCACAGGCATTGCTGCCCACTGGATTTTAAGTCCAGCGTGTCTACCGATTCCACCATCCGAGCCTTTGGGATATAGACATAAAAAAAAGAGCGAAAAACGGGATTCGAACCCGCGACCTCAACCTTGGCAAGGTTGCGCTCTACCAACTGAGCTATTTTCGCAATTCATATCTTTCTAAGACGGTGCAAAGATACTACTTTTTTCCAAACCGACAAAGAAAAAATGAATTTTTTTTGAAAAAAATGAGATGTTTTTTATAAGTGTATGATTACGAGTGTATTATATATTGTTTTTTTACGAGCTTATAAATCATCACTTGTCATTAGTCACTCGTCACTTGTCATTAGTCATTCGTCACTATTTAAGTATTTTTTTCATGGTAAAAGCACTAAGAACAAGATAGAGGATACATAACCCCCACATACCTGCCCAGTAGGGGAGTATGGTGGAGAGGCTGGCGCCCATTTGGGTGATAGAAACAAAGCCTTTAGCTCCCAAGGTGGTAGGAACTATATAAGAAAAGGCATGTAACCACTCTGGCATGGCTACCGTAGGCCATGAAAAACCAGTGAGCATCACCGAAGGCAACGAAGTGTACATGATGAGCATGATGGCATCTTCCCTACGGTGAAGAAAGCCCAGCAAGCAAAGCCCCATAAACACAATAGAGAGAACAAAAGGTACCATGAATACCATTGTGCTGAGAATGGAACTGCGCACAGGGATACCAAACAGAGGCATTACAATACCCAAGATAATGAGCAAGATAGCCATAGAGAGCGCCAAATAGGTGGTGGCCTTACCCATGACAATAGGGAGTGCCCCCCAGAAACTATTGGAATTAGGATATATTTTGCGCAGCTTGTTACCCTCGCGCATCGTTCCGCCCAAAATACCCACAGCGGTAAGGATTGTCGTCTGGAATATAATGACCAAGACCACAGGAATGAGGAAAGTAGCATACCCCGAAGAAGGGTTGTATAGGCTTACTACTTTTGCACTTACCGGCATCGCCTCATCATGAACTTGAGAGGGGAGTTTGCCCTGTGCAGAAGTGCGCTTCATCTCAACCCCAGCATTAAGGTAGGTAGCCGAGACTTTAGCTGCGGTGAGTATCTGCTTGTAATAGAGCATATAGGAGGCATCAGCATATACAGATATAGAGGGTTGCTCACCACGTTGTAGGTCACGGGAAAAGCTACTGGGAATGGCAATAATTCCCCGTATTTGCTCTTGCTGAAAGGCCTTTTTCGCTTCAGAGAGGTTCAGGTAACTACTGTAAATGGCCACGCCACTATTAGCGTCAATCATACGTAGTAGCTGTCGGCTTTGGGAGGTATGGTCATCATCAACCACCCCAATGGGGAGTTCTTGTAAGGTCTCTTCCGAATAGAGGTAGGTATAGAGAAAGGAGACCAATACAGCCACTATCACAAATGAAAAGAACACCGCCCTATCGCGGAATATATATTTGGCTTCCCAGAGCATTGCACGGGTGAAGTCAGCTGAACTTTGATAAATATACTGTTTAAACTTTTTCATAACCACCTGATTTTATTTTTTTTACAAACATAGGGTAAGCCACTATAAGCAGCAAACCAAAGAGGAGCAAGGCCAAAAGTGGTTGCCATGTCATCTCCATAGGAATGCCCTTGATAGCGCGATTGACATAGTATTTCATAAAATGAGCATAGGGGAATATCTGTGCCAAGTACTGCATACTCCTTGGGAGTCCTTCCATAGGAAAGGTATAAGCAGCAAAGGAGAAAGCAATGGCGGTAAAACCACTACCTACCGTAAGTGCTAAGCGGAAATCGGGGGCAAAGGATACGATAGCAATCCCTATGATCTGATAGATAACAACCAAGGCAAAGGTAATGAGTACCACATTGAACATCGGAATGTGCAGGGGCGTGCCTATAAGCCCAAAGAGTAGGTAATTCATCCACCACGCTACAAAGAAAAGTACTAAGGTATAAGGCAGAAGTTTGCCAACCAAGGCTTTCAGTGGGCTACCTCCTGCTTGCTTGAGCCAGTGCTTACCCTGATGATAGCGCAGCTCTACTCCCAATACATAGACCGTTACCATCATCACTATCATTTGGAGCATCATCGGCAGCAGTGCTGTGAGCAGGTAAAAGGCATAGTTAGAGTAAGGGTTAAACAGCCCGTGGTCATCTACCTTTACGGATTGGGCTTCGGCATGTACCCTCTCGGTTTGTTGTCCTTTTTGCATTTTCTTTTTCATCACAAGACCAGCCGAGAACATGCCTATAGTGGTTTGGAAATCTTTTTGGATAAGGCCTGCACCTAGCATAAACTGGTTATTGGTATAGCAGATCACCGATTGGTTTTCACCCTTGAAGAGTTTTTGTTGGAAGTCTTGAGGAATGACGATAAAGCCCATGATCTGCTGTTGCTGGATAAGGCGTTGGGCTTCTTGCTCATCGCTTAGCTTGGTAGTAAGAGCTATGTTAGGTGTGGCGTCAAGCATACGCAAAAGGTTCTCGGATAGCTGACTTTGGTCGTAATTGATATACGCCATAGGCAGGTCACGAGGCACCCCTTTGTAGAATACAGCTGCAAAGAAACCAAAAATGATAAGGGGAAACACCAAAACGTAAAACAACCGTGTTAGGTGATAGGAAAAGGTTCTTGCATTCGGTTTTAAATAAATACATGTTTAATATGTTAATTGTAAGTTGATTATATTTCTTCTGCGTCTTCTAAGTTTTCTATTAGGATAGGGGTTTCTTCTTCAAAGTGAAAAGAAACGCCATAAGGCTCGCAAAAGCTGAAACCTCCTTCAGCAAAATGCAATATCCATTCTTTGTTCTCATAAAATAGGAACTGCGGACTTTCAAAAGGAACTTTCTGCAAGGGAACACTTAACAAACGTTTTTCTTCATCTGAAAGATGAAAGCCTTCTGAGCTTATTAGCAGTTGTTCTTGAAAATAAGAAAGTGCCTTAGCAATCAACTTATCTGCCTTGGTAAGGATTTGTTCAATAAAAGCAATAGTATCAGGGGTGATGGTTTTACTTTTGCTAAACACAGAAAAAGGAAGCACTAAAGTTTCTTTATAAAAATTACTCTCCCACAGGAATGAAGCCTCCCAAAAATACTCGTCTCCCACTTTTTGTGAGAAAGCAAGAGTGCCAAACTTAGTGGTATAACTTAATGTGTTCATTGTTTTAACCAATTAATTTCTTCTTTACTAAGATGAAAATACTTATATACAAAATATTCGCAGGCTTCTTGTTCGCTATCAAAAGACTGTTCATCAGAGAAACTATGCCAATCGGCAAGGCATACGACCCATTGGTTTTCTCGTTGCAGAAAACAAGTGTTGTCCACAGCTAGGCTACCACTCTCAAAAGTATCAGTCTTGAAATAGCACCAAGAAGGGTCATAGTTTAGGTTTTCTAAAGTTTGTAACAACTCTTTAAACGATGAGATAGGGAGCTGTTCTTTTATTTGGGTTAAAAGCTGTTGTCTTTTCATTTTTTCTTGTTTCTTTTTCTTGGAGAACCAAATGAGTATAAACGTCCAAGCCAAAAGAGCTATTAATGGAGGGGCAAGTATATTGTAATTCACAAGAGTAAAATTGTATTTTTAAATTTCAAACATTCCATTTTTCAGGATCTCTGTTTTCAGCCAAATATTGTTCTTTGATTTCACAACTTCTTCATCAACAAGGAAGTTCTAAGGTTTCTTTATAGAAATCACTCTCCCAAAGGAATGAGGCCTCCCCAAAATACGCATCTTCCACTTTTTCTTTGAAAGTAAGAGTGCCAAACTTGGTGTTATAACTTGATGTGTTCATTTTGTTAATTGGTTTACAAGGTTTTAAGTTTGTTTTTTTCAAATTCAGCGATAGTGTTATCAATAATTTCTTTGAGCTGATAAGAGGCAATGCCCAGCGGCATCTCTAAAAAGCTACCAACTTGGTAGCTTTTTATAATCCCTTGATAATAAAATAAATACTTATATAATCACACTCTTCCACTTTTCAGGATCTCTGTTTTCAGGCAAATACTGTTCTTTGATAGTGTCTAATAGCCAGCGATCTTCTACAAGTTTGTACTTGTACTCGCGCTTGTAATTCATTCTTGCGTACTCTCTATCGGTAAATATAGAGGCTTTTTTACCTGTGATTTGCACTTCGGTAATGCTTTCTTTAGAAGGGTCGTAGTTAGGAGGAAAGCCGTGACAGGTGTATTGAGCGCCGCCATATTTGCGCTCGCGTTCGGTGATGTATTCCTTATAAATAGGGATACGCAGCTCGGTTTGTTGCTTACAAAAGTCTTCCCAAGAGAGCGTTTTCTTTTTCTCCACTTCTTCTTCGTCAACTCTGTTGGCTTCTGTTTCCCAGTCGTACATTGCTTGCAAGAAGGCAGTGAAGCGCTGGCGTAGAGTTTGTTCTGTTTCTGTCATTTTGAATTATAATTTTAAATTGTCATTTTCGTCAAACTCCCAAAAAGGATTATAAGCAACTTCAAAGAGGTAGCCGTCCAAGTCCTTGAAATAGCCACTATATCCTCCCCAAAATACCTTTTGAGCTGGCTTGACAATAGTTGCTCCTAATTCACAGACTTTGGATAAAACAGCATCTACTTCCGCTTCCGATTTGGCATTATAACTAATTGTTATTCCTGCAAATACACTTGACTGATAGGGTAGCGTAGTATCTTCAGAGAGTTCTTGTAAAGGATATAATCCTAATACAATTCCTCCCAAAGGGAAAAGAGCGTACTCCTCCATACTTTTGTCTGATTTTTGCCAGCCTAAGTTCTCGTAAAAGGCAAGAGCTTTCTTAAAGTCGCGGACACCTAAAGTGATAAGTGTAAATTTCTGTCTCATTTTTTAATATTTTTCTTTATAAAGTTCTTTTTTTTTGCACCATAGGTGATATTCCTTAAGCCAAATCCGCCAATCCTCGGGACAATGATAGGTATCCATATACTTTTCTTGTTCTTCTGAGCTTAAGGAATGCCAATATTCCAAAAAAGTGTCTCTATAATGCTGCTCATAGCCCTGATTCCAGCGAGGAGCTCCATAAAAACTATGAGGAAAGACTGTCCAAAACGGAAATACTTCTTTATACCCCTCTATTTCCTTCTTAAAAGTCTCTCTTTTGTCTTCTTCATAGAATGCTATTTGTACAAAAAAGAGTTTATCGGCTTCTTGGGTTATTTGTAGCTGTCCTTTACTAAGGGAATAAGGCGCTTCGCTAAAGAAATGCCTAATACTTTTGGGGCTGACCTCCCCTTCGACTGCTTCTATACGCTTATAGAGGGCTACAGGGATAAAGAAGTCATACCCAAAAATAGGATAGGTTTTACAAAAGAAATCTTTGAGCTTTGAGAACATAATCTTGAATTAACTAATTAACACTTCTCTTTCTTTCTTGGGGACTTTGGCAAGTACTTGGTCGTAAGAGTGCTGTATCATCTCCTTGATAAGGGTAGGGGGTAAGCCTTCTAAAAGCACAGTATTCCAATGTTTTTTGTTGAGGTGGTAGCCCGCTATAATCTTGTCGGGGTATTGCTCGCGGAGTTCTATCGCGCGCTCGGGGTCGCACTTGAGACTCACCCGCAAAGGTACTGAATCTAAACTTGTAAGCACAAAAATACGATTACAAATCCGAAATACCAAAATATCCTCATCAAAAGGCATATCCTCAGTTACATGTGGCAAGGAAAGGCAGTATTCTCTAAGTTCTTCTAAGTTCATTTTATTTAGATAAAAGATTTCAGTAATTAGTTGTTAGGTTTCAGATCGTATAAAACTCCTATATATTCACACACACTACAGATAAGTCTTTTTCCTTATTGCGGACAATTCCATAAAAACGTTCTTTATACCAAAGCATCTGTTGCTCGTAATCAATAGTGTATTTGCCTATGTCTAATGAATGAATGATCTCTCCAGTTAAGGCATTTATAAGCATAGGCTTTTGTTTTTTATCACTTATGATAATACGTTCTCCACTTCGTA
The DNA here is from genome assembly GCF_000293175.1 of Capnocytophaga sp. CM59. Classification (NCBI taxonomy): domain Bacteria; kingdom Pseudomonadati; phylum Bacteroidota; class Flavobacteriia; order Flavobacteriales; family Flavobacteriaceae; genus Capnocytophaga; species Capnocytophaga sp. CM59. The sequence continues at coordinate 24,177 of NZ_ALNN01000056.1, read as the reverse complement.
CAAAGTGTACGGTTTGTCCTGTATTATAACTAAATACAGTCTGTCCGTTATTTAGTGAAACTCCATAAAAATAGCCTCCTTTACCTGCTGTACCAAAATATAAGATATCGTTATATTCCTCTACTTCAGTGTAAAGATAAGCAGAGAGTTTGTATTTCCAAAGTGTTTTTTGGTTCTGTTTATCTCGGCAGCTCATCATAAAGGGAGATTGCATAAAGACTTCTTTATCTCCAAAAGAATAGACTTTCGCATCGTTGAAAATTCGCTTTTGAGGAATACAGCAGAAAGACTGTTCTATTACTTCATTTTCAGTAATTTCAAATACCTTATTGGTTACAAAAATGTTGTCGAGTTTATAGTATTCAATGAGTATAAAAAGTCGTTCACCTTCCCGATAATAGTAAGCATCACTTCTATAACAAGGTTCATCTTCCTCAAAGGAGAAAGAAAGTCGTTTTTGTGATGTAAAATCTTCTGAAAAGATATCTACAAGAATATAACAATCTACATACACTCCGTTTTTCACCATCTTTTTAGAAACATCAGCTGAGGCAAATTGCAATACAGCTATTTTCTCCTGAAAAGGGACGATATCTATCACCCTATAATAGCGAAAAGGGTTATTAAAAGTGTTTAAGGTATGGTAGCTTGTCATATATTACTCAAAAATCTTATCAATTTGTGCGGAAGGGTTTGCCATAAACTCGTCAAAGGTACAAAGTTCGGTAAAAGTTCCGTGTTCGTAATCGGCAAAGGCGAGTTTTTTGTTCTTAGGATACCATACCAAAAAGCCTTCAGCGCCATACTTATCCGCATCGGATAGCAGATCAAGGAATTTTCTATTTTTCCACTTTACTTCCTTGACATCACTCAGCGGGGCAAACTCCACAAAGCTGGTATATTTGCATTCGGGCAATGGAATACGCCTATCGGTAGCGCGCATTCGGGCAATGAGTCCTTCGGGAAGTTTGTAGGCTTTTAAGGCTCGCAAGCGCTCTTCCTCGTCGTGCCACTGGGCAGGCTCTACCGATTTGATATACTCGGCAACTGCTTTCTGCTTGTTGCGCAAGGCGTAATGATAGGCACGCTCGCCGTATTTATCCTTGTAGGAAAGGTCAGCACCCAGCTCAATAAATCGTTTTACCAACTCAAGGTGACCACGCGAGGCAGCCACTTGTAAGGGTGAGGCATTGTAAGGATATACCATATTGGGCTCACAATAGTTCACATCAGAGCCATGAGCGATAAGGTAGTCTGCCAGTTTATACATACCTTCCGAAGCTACCATTCTCAGGGTGATACCATCAGAGGTAAGACGGTAGCCATTTTCTATCAGCAAAAAAGCTATTTCTTCATTTTTGCTATAGATAGCTGCCTGCAAAGCCGTAAGATGGGTACGAGCATTTACATCAGCACCTTGTTTAATCAGCCATTTTACCAACTCAGGGTCGCTATTTTTGCTCATACAAACATCAATAAGCGCTGTTTTGTTTATATGAGCCCCCTTATCAACTGAAAACTGTAATAGTTTCTTTTTGCGACTGGATAGGGCAAAGTCAAAAGGTGTTTGAGAATAATGTACGTGTACGCGGACTTCTTGGTTGATATCCCAGCCTTTGGCAAGTTCAGCTTCCAAGGCAGGAAAATCTTCCTTACGCAAGAGGGTTACGATTTCAGGACATTTGAAAGGTGCTTTTTTCTGGGCAAAGATGTTTCTTTCTTCCATAATGTTTAGGTGTTAGTTTAAAATAAATGACAATTCTCACATATCTTCCCCTATATCTTTTAAGAAGCTATCTATTGCCTCAAAAGAGCTTTTAGAAGAAGAAGCATATATTAATTGACTGCCCTTGTCTAATATAGCAATACTATCGGTGGCATCCCCATAAAAGTCGGCACCTTCTAACCAATGATGGAGGGCAAAAGGTTTTTTAGGGAAACGCTCTTTTATAGCTGTCAATTCCTCAGGAGTGATATATTTAAAGCCTTCATAAGCATAAGGTAGTGCAAATACAGCTTGCAAGTGAGCCATTGCCAACAAAAATTCAGCTAATGTATCACATTCTACTTGCCAATGTTGGTGAGTAAAGTCGGTACTCATATACACCTTAGGATTGGCGGTCTCTAAATCTTCCTTTGCGATAGCCCACAGACAGCAATTTTGATTTTCTGTATAAAAAACAAAATAGTTTGGGTCGCTGAAAAGAGTAAGGTTATCCTTTGGGGTTACCAAGTTATCTTGTGTTTGATTTAGAGCTTGATGTTTTCCCAAAGTAGTGTAATAGTTGTATAGCAGTGTAGGCATTTTCTCTATCACCTTGAAGAAAGGTTGCATCTCTTCATCGGTAAAACCACAATCTTCCTTTAAACCAAAGAGCGTACGGATTTGTTCAAAAATGTTGCTTTCTTCTATTATATTAGCTTTCTTTTTAGTCATTGCTATATTCAAATTGTTTTTCTTCTTTTGGAATGGGAATAAACTTGTTACACAAAGTATCAAACTCTTCTCGCGAAAGTAATCCTATATATTTTTCGGTGTATTCCCTATCATTAAATGTATAGGTGTAGGTAGAGGCAAAAGTTTTTCTTTTATAAATATCTTCTACTATTTTTGCTTGCTCCTCACTTAAATAAGGACGGTGCGTACGGAACATATTGGCTATTTCGGTATAAAAAGAATCGTCATCAGCAAGGAGTTCATCTATACATAATACGCATTCTAACAATCCATAGAAGATAAAGTTTTGAAAGTTATCGGCTAAGACATCTACATTAATCCAATCGTGAGCAAATACTACCACCCAAGGTTCAGGGAGAGGATTTTCTTTATTGTAAAATAAACAATAATAGTCGCCTGCTCCATTCTTCCCAAAAGGGATGAAGAGGTACTCAGGCTTAATTTTATAAAAACTTTCGGCACCGTGTAAGAATTCTATTTCTTCTGATATTTCAGAGAGTTCTAAAATTTCAAAATCCATACGCCCTTCTAAAAGTAATGGTGGATTATCTTTGATTTTAGGGTACTCAAGTTCGAGCCAACGAGGACCAAATTGTCCCCAATTGAGCATACCATCCTCATAAAGCTGGTGATATAGCTTGGGGTACTGAAAGTTATAAGTTTGTTCTATTTGTTGTAATAGGTTCATATTGGATGTTTTTTTATGCAACAAATAAACTTTATGCTCTGTTACTATTTTCTGTAATTGCTGGTACAAAAGAACTCGTGAGGGGAGCTTAGGATTAACTTAATTGTCGCGCCAGTGGTGCGACAATTTGAAAATCTACTTTTTCTGAATGAGCAGTCTGTACTGCGTCCAGTTCAATTGGGAACGCAGTGCGTTCCCAATTGGATACATTCGATAGAACTGCCTACAAAATTTTAGTTGTCTTACTGAAAAACCACTGCCATATGTAGGCATTAGTTCTTCAGCTAAGTTACGGATAAGGTAAGTCCCATAGTCGGCACGGTCTTTGCCTTGTTGCTTTTCTTCAAAGATGCGTTTACCTAAGAGCCAATACATTTGCACCCTGCTGAAATCAATACTTCGTATCGCATTAGTACGCGCCGTTTCAATAATCTGACGGATTTCTGTATAAAATTGTTCATTTTTGTTAACTTGTTCTTTTTTCATAGTATTAGTTTGTTAATTGGCTCATTATTCATAATACCTTCCTAAATCTAACAGATGTCCTAAGAAATGCCAGTCGTTAGGAATAGTTTCATTTTCGCCTATATAATCACATAAGCCTCGTGCGCCACACTCCAAGAGGTCTAAACGGTTATTTCTATCATATTACCATCAGGGTCAAGGATAACACTCTCATAATAACCGTCACCTGTGGTGCGAGGAGCACTAAAACACTCGTAACCTGCGGCTATGATTTTCTGAGTAAGTGTATCAACCGCTTCTTTGCTTCCTACACTAAAGGCAAAATGTATAAGGCCTTCATTCATCACTCTGTCCAAACGTTTGCTAAGATTGGGACGCCACATAATCTCCAAGCGGGTACCACTGTCAAAACTTAGAAAATAGGTATGTAGGCCAGTTTTAGGGTTGTGGTATAACTGGTTTGGTTTCGCTCCAAAATAAGTTTCATAAAAAGACTTAGAAACTTCTAAGTCTTTTACATACAATGCAATATGATCTATTTTCATAATGGTAAATTATTAATGAGCTAATTGGAAAATTAATCAATTGCTGAATTACTCTTCACCATCTTGTATTTCTTCCTTTCTCCTTCAATAGTGGCCACTACTTCAAAACCGAGTTTTGTATAAAGACCTTTAGCTACGGGGTTGTCATCAAATACATTTAGGCTAATAGAATGAACACTTTTATCCTCAAAAAGCATTGCAATAAATAAGTGCATAGCCTTAGTGCCTAATCCTTTTCCTGTAAGGGAAGGATTGATAAGGAATCTGCCAATATGTACATTACTCCCTTCAACCCTTATTTGCTGAATCATTCCTATAAAACTACCCTCTGCCTCAATGCGAAAGCAATGAGACAAAGCATTGAGCGCTTCTATGGTAAGAGGATACGGCAAAGTATCTCCTGCCCATTGTTGCAAGAAATCAGCCTCTTTGCTATTTGTCCAGTGTATGATAGCCTGCTTGTCTTCAGGCAATAATCCTTCAGTTATTCTCATTTTCATTTTTTCACTTTTCACTCACTAATACCGACATTCCTGGTCTTAGATCCTTTACTTTCTCAGTAGGGTAGGCCTTGATAGCGAAAGTCTTCTTGTCAAAATCGCCTTTGCTTTTGGTAGCTGTCCAAGTGGCAAAATCGGCTTGTACGGCTATGTGTTTTACTTCCATTTCTATCTGCTGATTACCAAGAGCAGGTACAATACCCTTGAACTTGGTGCCTATCTTGAAGTCAGCCATTTTGTCCTCACGAATGTTGAACACTACCCATTCGTCCTGAGTATCAATAAGGTTCATTACAGGATAACCCGCATTGACAATCTCGCCTTCGTTGGGGATAATGGTCTGTATCTCGGCATCGGCAGGAGCGAATACCTTAGCACCGTCCTTATAGGCATTCACTTCGGTGATGACTCCTTGGGCTTGAGCGACAAGGGCTTGGGCGGCGGTTTTGTCTTCTACACGTGCACCGTTTTTGGCCATTTCGTATTGTGATTTGGCAGCTTCAGCTTGTTTCTGTAGGGCAACCATTTGGGTATAGGCCTCGTCTTTCTTTTGAGCAGGCAACACCTTGTCGTTGTAGAGGTTGCTTACACGCTGATAAGTTTTTTCGGCCAGTTCAGCGGCGGCTTGGGCTTGTTGCCATACGTTGTAGGCACCTTGTATTTGTTCTGTGCGGGCACCACGTTGAGCTTTGTCGCTTTGGGCTTGGGCAGCTAGGCGCGCGGCTTCGGCTTGGGAGAGTTTGGCATCAAGCTCAGTGCTTTCAAGTTCTAAAAGGAGGTCGCCCTTATGTACTGCGTCGCCTTCTTGCTTATAGATGGCCTTCACCCTACCGGGTACTTTGGGAGCAACATTGATCTGTTTGGCCTCTACTTGTCCTTGCAAATAGGTAGGTTCGCTATTGCTAAAGAAGTAGATAGAAAGAGAGATAACAGCTGCAAATACAGCAATAGTAACTAAAAGTCCAGTGATATTTTTCTTTTTCATGGAATAAAAAATTAATGCTGCAAAATTAGGGAAGATTTACCATATAGGAGGACTTTTGCCTAAAAAGATTTTTAAGATAGATTAAAAACGCAGCTCTATCATAGGCCTTGGAAAATAACAAAGTTTTCACTTTTCGTTTTTCACTTAAATATGTATCTTTGCATCGTCGTTATCTTGCTCTATAGCGACTGAAATCGTGATAATTATGAAAACACTTCTAAAAAACGGCAAACTAATCTCGGATCATCGTATTCAAGAAGCCGACTTACTTATTGAGAATGAACGCATTGCTAAGATAGCCTCGGATATCTCGGCCAAAGAAGCCCAAAAGGTAATTGACCTGGAGGGTATGCTGGTACTCCCAGGGGTGATTGACGACCAAGTGCATTTTCGTGAACCTGGTCTTACCCATAAGGCGACCATTGCTACAGAAAGTGCGGCCGCAGTGGCGGGGGGTACTACTACTTTCTTTGACCAGCCCAATACAATTCCCCAGACTACGACCATTGCAGCCCTAGAGGACAAGTTTGCCACAGCAGCTCGTACCTCATTGGCCAATTTCTCTTTCTTGCTTGGAGGTACCAATGACAATATAGAGGAGCTTAAGCGTATTAACCCCAAGAATACCGCGGGGGTGAAGCTCTTCTTAGGTTCTTCCACAGGGAATATGCTGGTGGATAACGAGAAGACGATAGAGACGATATTCAGGAATGTATCTACCCTTATTGCCGCACATTGTGAGGACGAACAAACGATCCGCCGCAACTTGGAGCATTACCTCTCTCTCTATGGAGCAGAAATTCCTGTAAAATGTCACCCACTGATTCGCAGTGCGGAGGCTTGCTATCTCTCCTCCTCACGAGCTATTGCTTTAGCTAAGCAAACGGGCGCACGCTTCCACGTTTTCCACTTATCCACTGCCAAGGAAACAGAACTCTTGGACAACAGCTTGCCACTTGACCAAAAGAAGATTACCGCCGAGGCTTGTATCCATCACCTTTGGTTTACTGACCAAGATTATGACCAAAAGGGCGTACTGATTAAGTGGAATCCTGCGGTCAAGACCTTGGAAGACCGAGAGGCTATTTGGCAGGCACTTTTGGACAATCGTATAGATGTGATAGCCACTGACCATGCTCCCCATACCTTGGAGGAAAAAGCAGCGAAGGAATACCAAAAGATCCCCTCAGGGGCACCCTTGGTACAACACGCCTTGGTAGCAGCCCTGACCATGTTCCAACAGAGAGGTCTTCCTATAGAGCGATTGGTAGAGAAGATGTGCCATAACCCTGCTATTCTCTTTAGAATACAAGATAGGGGTTACCTCCGTGAGGGCTATTATGCCGATATAGCTTGTGTAGCGGAGCATAGCCCTTGGCAGGTGTCGAAGGAGAATATCCTCTATAAGTGTGGTTGGTCACCTTTGGAAGGCACTACCTTTGACTATAAAGTAGCTTATACTTTTGTCAATGGTCATCTGGTATATGATAAAGGAACTATCTTATCCCAAGAAAAAGGAAAAAGAGTGTTGTTTGATAATTAAACAATTAAGAATTAAGAATTAAGAATGAAATCAGTTTCTTTGACCGTCTCACAGATAGAACGTTTGACAGCTGAGGCGGTAAAAATATCTTTTGAGATTCCTCAGAAGGATCGTTTTTCGTTTGACTTTTTTGCAGGACAGTTTGTTGCCCTGCAACAGCAGATAAATGGAGAGCAGGTAAGGCGAGCCTATTCTATCTGTTCGTCACCATATGAGCCACTGCTTAGTGTGGGTATCAAGCAGATACCAGGGGGGCGTTTCTCTACCTTTGCCTGCCAACAGCTCAAGGAGGGTGACCAGTTGGAGGTCTTTCCTCCAGAGGGGAAGTTTGCCTATATTCCTGAGATCTCCCCAGAGAACTTGGGGCTTTTTGCCGCAGGGAGTGGTATTACCCCTATGCTGAGCATTATCAAGGTAGCACTGGAGAAGACCCAATGCAAGATTCTTTTGGTCTATGGCAATAGAACACCTGAAACAACCATGTTTCTTTCTGATATTGAAGCACTTAAGGCACAGTATCCCGATAGGCTTTTGGTACAATATGTCTATAGCAAGACTCAGCAGGAGGGGGCGCTTTCAGGACATATAGACCCGCCTATGGTCGAGCAATTGCTTAAGGAAACCTATAAAGAGGTGAATTTTGGTCGCTTCTATATCTGTGGGCCACAGGCCATGGTGGAGGCTGTAAGGGATCGTCTGCAGAAGGATTATGATAAGAAGAAAATCCATACCGAACTATTTACCGTAACCGATAGCAAGAAGCAGTACACAGGAACTACCGAGATTACGGTACGCATAGGTGGAGAGGAAAAGACCTTTACCATAGAGCGGAAACAAAACATACTCAGCGAATTGCTGGCCAAGGGCTTGGACGTATCCTATTCCTGCCTTACAGGGGCTTGTAGCAGCTGTATAGGCAAGGTAACCGAGGGCAGTGCCGAGATGGACAACAACCAAGTACTGATAGAACGAGAGGTCAAAGAAGGCAAGATACTCACCTGCCAAGCGCACCCCACTTGTGATCATATGAGATTAGAATTTAATTACTAAAATACAGACCATGAAACATAGAAACTGGATTCTTTTGGCCTTGCTACTGCTGGCAAGTCCCCTATGGGCACAGCGTACTGCTCGCTATACGGATAGGGACGCTCGCCTGAAGAAAGCCCGCTCGCTCTACCAACAAGAGCAATATAAGGCCGCCCAACACCTTTTCAAGCAAGAACTTTTCAAGGCCAATACCTTGGCCGATAAGGAATTGTGTAGCTACTATATTGCTTCGGCAGCCATTCGCCTAAGACAACAAGGAGCCGATAAGCTCATGACGCAGTACCTAAAGGACTATCCCACTTCTTCCTATGCAGCCCAAGCCAACCTTGAGGTAGGGGATTACTATTTTGACAAAGGGGATACCAAAACGGCCATTCTAAGGTATGACAAGGTGGAAATACCTACCCTCTCAACCAAGCAAAAGGAAAAATTTGACTTCCGATACGGATATGCTCTTTTCGCTCACGGAGATAAGGAGACCGCTCAGCAATACCTTTCTCAGGTGAAGAACTCCAAAGAATATGGGAAGAAAGCAGCCTACTATTTAGGATATATAGCCTATGATGCCGATGATTATCAAAAGGCCAATGACTTTTTCCAACAAGTGGGTGAGGAGAAGGAACTCAATAAGAATCTGTCTTATTATCAGGCAGATATGAACTTCAAGCAAGGTAATTTTCAAAAAGCCTTGCAGGAAGGGCTTCTACAGTTGGAAAAGACCAATAACCCCCAATACCGTTCGGAGATTAACAAGATCATAGGGGAGAGCTATTTTAACCTCAAGGAGTATACCAAGGCCATTCCTTACTTGGAGGCTTACAAGGGGAAGAATGGAGCCTATACCAATACTGATCTCTATTACTTAGGCTTTGCCTACTATAAACAAGGGGAGTACCAAAAGGCTATAGGTCAGTTCAATCGGATTATCAACGGAAAGAATGAGGTAGCACAGAATGCGTATTACCACTTGGCACAGTGTTACCTGAAAACAGACCAAAAACAGCAGGCACTCAATGCCTTTCGCAACGCCTATCAGATGAATTTTGTCCCAGCCATAAAGCAGGATGCACACCTGAACTACGCCCGCCTGAGTTATGATATAGGCAATGCCTATGAGTCTACTCCTAAAGTAATACAGTCCTATATGGACACCTATCCCAATAGCCATACCGAAGAGCTTAAAGGACTTTTGGTGGATTCCTATATCACTTCAGGAGGCTATCGTGAGGCCTTGGATTTGTTAGAGAAATCCGCTACGGCAGACCCTAAGATACGCCAGAAAGTGGCTTTCCTCTATGCCATGCAGCTCTATGGCGATGCCAAATTCAAGGAAGCGTTGCCTTATTTTGAGCAAGCAAAAAAGAGCCAAGCCGATGCTGAGTTTCAGGCAAGAGCTACTTATTGGAGTGGAGAGACAGCTTATCAGTTGCACCTTTACCCAGAGGCTCAAAAGGATTTTTCCGCTTTTCTTCAGGGAGGACACACTTCTCTTGTAGAATATCCTAAGGCACTCTATGGGCTGGCTTATGCGCTCTTTAATCAGAAAAAATATGCCGAAGCAGCAGAATATTTTACTAAATATATAGAGACCCGCCCTGAATCCTTACGCCTTTCTGATGCTTACTTGCGCTTAGGAGACTGCAACTTTGCCACAGGGAAGTATTGGCCTGCTATGGAGGCGTATGACAAGGTGATCGCCGCCAAAGCGACCAATACCGATTATGCAGCATTCCAAAAAGCCATTAGCTATGGTATAGTGGATAGAGTGCCTAAGAAAATAGAAGCACTTACGGCTTTTATCCAAGATTATCCCCAGTCCAATCTCAGAGAGGACGCGCTCTATGAACTGGCCAACACATATGTAAATCAAGGAAAACCTGAAAAGGCTTCAGAGCTGTATAATACCTTGAAAACTCAGTATAAGGATGGAACCTATACAGTGCGAGCTATGCTCCGAGAAGGACTTATGCTTTATAACAAGAATGAAAATGAGAAGGCGTTGGCTCTTTTCAAGGAGATTACCAAGAAATATCCTTCTTCTCCAGAGGCCTTGCAGGCGGTAAGTACGGCTAAGAATATCTATGCCGAACAAGGAAAGATGGAGGAATATGCCGCTTGGGCTAAGGGCTTGGGCTATGTGAAGGTATCCGATAGCGAACTGGATAGTGCGGCCTTTGAGGCAGCCGAACGCCTCTATGTACAGCATAAAAAGCAAGAGGCCAAGCCAGCCTTGGAGAAATACCTAAAGGATTTCCCTAAGGGAGCTAATGCGGCTCAAGCACGCTTCTATTTGGCACAGCTTTATTTTGAGGACAACCAAAAGGATAAGGCACGCCCACTTTATGAAAAGGTATTGGAGGACGGTCGCAATGAATACTCCGAACAGGTGTTGCTCAGGCTTAGCCATATCTACTTAGAGAAAGACGAGACAGAAAAGGTGCTTCCCTTGCTCAAGGAATTGGAAAAAACGTCTCCAGTATTACAGAATGTGATCTTTGCCCGTTCTAACCTAATGAGTTGTTTCTACAAGCAAAAGAATTATCCTGAGGCGATAGCTTATGCCCAAAAGATCTTGGCCGAGAAAGCTGTTGAGGAACGCCTTAAGAGTGATGCCCATGTGATTTTGGCACGTGCCTATATGGCTACAGGCGCCGAGGCAGAAGCAGAAAAGGAATACGCCCTATTGCGCAAGAGTGCTACCGACGCACTTATGGCCGAAGCACTCTATTACGATGCTTATTTTAAGAACAAAGCCAAGCAGTATAAGAAGTCCAACGAAGTGGTACAGAAGTTGGCCAAGGAATATGGGGGGTATAAGGAGTTTTCAGCCAAAGGCTTGGTCTTAATGGCTAAGAACTTCTATGGACTGAAGGACTTGTATCAAGCCAACTATATTCTAAGCAGTGTATTGGAGAACTTCAAGGACTATCCAGAGGTAATCCAAGAGGCACAGGAGGCGATGAAATTGATAAAGACAAACGAAAAGAAATCTAACAAATAATTGATAATGAAAGTATTATATAATATATCGGTACTCTCACTTACCCTTTTTGCCGCAGGGGTACAAGCACAGGATAAGTTGGGCACTATCTCGGTGGATATTGTAAAACCCTATACCCCTACCATAGCCGATGTACAAAAGCCAGCGGAGCAGACACCTAAGAAGGATACCATAGCGGTAGCCAAAAAGCAGGTTACCTATTCCTCTGAGTCTATCCCTGTAGCCTCTACCTTTGTACCTGAAAAGGGGAAGGCGGTACGTATCCCTATAGCGACAACTCAGGATAGTCTTTACCACTCTTATGTAGCCTTGGCAGGGGGCAATTATACTTCCCTATATGGGGATGCCTTCATTTCAGTACCTTTTAGCCCTACTTCGGATTTGTCGGTAGACTTCACCCATCATTCCTCTCAGGACAATGTCAAAGAGGTAGAGACCGATAGCAATTTTTCGCATACCCAAGCGCAGGCGACTTATAATCAATGGGGGCAAACCTACCAGTATAGCCTTTCGGCCAATGTAGCCCATAGGCTTTCCCACTGGTATGGTGTAGAGGATAAGAGTTTGCTACCTATCTCCCAGTCCCTTAAGCAGCAGTACCTTACAGGAGGTATAGCAGGGGAGCTTTCTATGACTAAGGGTGTACTCGAAGGGGTGGATTTCTTTGTACAAGGAGGCAAAGATGATTTTAGCAGTGGGGAAGTGCAGCTTAAGTTACGCCCTTCATTCAAATACGCCTTTAAGGAAGGGCAGGCATTACAGGTAAAAGCTGATGTGGATTATTTGCAAGGGAGTTTTGATAGAGGCTTTTCCAGTTTGCTCGGAATTACCTATAAGTCAGCTTTCTTAGGACTAAGGCCAGCGTATGTACGTACTTCCGGCAACTATAGGGTAAGGCTCGGATTAGGGGCTTATTATGCTAAGGAGAACAATGGAGAAGGAGGGAGCGTTAAGGTGTTTCCCGATGTGGAACTCTCTTGGAATGCAGCAGGAAAAGCACTTATAGGTTATGGAGGGATTACAGGAGGATTGGAACAGCTTACCTACCGAGAACAATCCTTGGAGAACCCCTATCTGTCTCCGACCCAGCACCTACACCCTACCTATACCCCTTATGATATATTTGCAGGGATTAGAGGCGCACTTTTCCAAGGATTCTCTTATGATTTCAAGGCTTTCTATACACGTATAGTACAGATGCCTATGTATCAGGCCAATGAAAAATATACCCTTGCCGATCGTAAGCCTTATCACTATGATAATTCCTATAGCATCGTCTATGAGGATGCTATGTCCTTTGGGGCAAAAGCAACTATCAGGGGTAAGTTCTCGGATCGTTTCTATATAGATGCCTTTGCCAAGGTCAATGCCTATTCCTTTGATGCACTGAAAGCGAAGGAAAGAAACTTACCGCTATTTACCTCCGCCCTTTCGGCAAGTTACCGCATTCTTCCCCAGTGGAATGTAGGGACTTCTTTCTACTATGTAGGAGAGCGAAAGGATATAGCCCATACGCTACCTACTTTAGAGGCTAAGGAACTGACCCTTGATGGCTTTTTTGATCTTAACTTCTCAACCGACTATACCTTCCTTAAGCGCTGGACAGCTTTTGTGGATTTGAGTAATGTAACAGGACAGCACTACCAACGATGGACGTCCTACCCTGTACAAGGTTTCCAATTCCTCGTAGGGGTGAAGTATCGCTTCAATGTGAAATAGGGAGAAAAGGCAAGAGGTTGTTCGCCAAAGAACAACCTCTTTTTAATTGTTGGATATGATTTGAGAAAATTAAACTAATATTTGTACCCCGCTGGTGGTGATTTTGTTATCTAAGTAAAAATCGATACGGCCTAAGTTGATTCCATAGCAGCCTACTTGGTTGATGAGGATTTCGCGATTGGCCTTATTCTTGACAATGACAGGTTCGCTCATGAAAGTATGGGTATGGCCGCCTATGATAAGGTCGGTTTCGGAGGTCTTTTTAGCAATGGTAAGGTCGCATACCTTATCGGTACGATACTGGAATCCCAAGTGAGAGAGACAGATGACAATGTCGCAGTTCTCTGTCTTTCTGAGTTTCTTCTCCATATCTATGGCAATTTCCACAGGATCAAGGTATTTAGTTTCTCTGTAGAGTTCCTTGGTAACCAGACCTTTAAGCTCTACGCCTAAGCCATAGACACCTATACGTACTTCATCTACTTCGAATACTTTGTAAGGCTTTGTTTTTCCTTCTAATACGGTATTGGTAAAGTCGTAATTGGAAGAAATGAAATCAAATTTGGCATGTGGCATCTGGAAGAGGAGACCCTCTATTCCATTGTCAAAATCATGGTTTCCGAAAGTAGCTGCATCGTACTTGAGCATGGACATTAGGCGGAATTCCAATTCGCCCCCGTAATAGTTGAAATAAGGAGTACCCTGAAAGATATCCCCAGCATCAAAGAGTAGCGTATTGGGGTTTTCCTTGCGTACTTGCTCTATCAAGACCGCACGACGTGCCACTCCTCCCTTATCAGGATAGTGAGGGTCGTCAGTAGGCATAGGGTCTATATGACTATGGGTGTCATTGGTATGGAGTATGGTGATATGTTTCTTATGTTTTTTGAGCTTATCCTTGTTTTTATCTCTGTCAAAGGCATAGGAAACGCCTCCCAGCCCTAAAAACAGGGCGCCAGCCCCGATGTTTCTTACGAAATTTCTTCTTTCCATATAAAATTGTGTTTTATAGTTTGATAATTATTTTATTTTGAATCGTCCGTCGGACTTAAAATCTATAGGGTTTGTTTTTCTTAGGTAATCAATCAGCGCTTCTCTGGCATTGTAACTGATGTTGGTAACATCTATGGAGTTTTTAAAGAAATTCATCTTATCGCCCCCATTGTATAGATAGTCAAAAGTGCAGACAAAATAGCGCTTTTTGCGTAGAACAGGTTTTTTATTTATAAGAAAACTCACGACCTCTCCACGTGGACTCATGATGAGCTGTACTTGGTTAGAGATTGGGTGGGGGAGCTTACTATCATAAAGATATTTGGCCATGTCATAAAGCTGTGCACCTGTAACCTCAGCCACTACTAGATAGTTTTCAAAGGGCATTAGCTGGTAGACCATACGGGTGGTAATACTTCCTTCGGGTAATTCCGAACGGATTCCTCCCCAGTTAAATATGGCAAAATCCACATGGCGTTTCTTTTTCTTGTAGAAATAGCCATCGGATTGCTCACAGAGCGCATCGGCAAAGAAGTTACCAATAGGCATGTTCATCTCACCATCTTCTAAGGTTTTGATATCCTTGACCATAGTAGCATTGTTGTGAGAAAGCACATTGTCCAAATACTTGTTCAAGTGATAGCGAAAAGGCGAAAGATAGTCCTTGATATCTTCGTCTTCTTCTGTATCTTTGGTAATAGGCATCTGTTCTCCCTCTATAGCTTGGGTGAAATAGCTCTTTGATTTACAAGAGACTATGAGCAAAAACAGTGCCAAAAAAGCAAATAAATTTTTTCTCATAAAAATGTTTTTCTTTCAGGGCGCAAAATTAATAAATATTCATTACATTTGCAGTGAAATCTTTATAATTTTTATTTTGAAAATATTTAAAAATATAGCGATTAAAAATCGGATACAGAAGAACCTTAAAAAGAGATCTAATTATCTGAATGGTAATAAGTTACAAATACATAAGGTAGGATGTATTGTGGATATAGAGGAAGTGGATAAGGTGGATTTCCTCAAGAACTTCATCAAAGAGTACGGTATCAATTCGGAAAATTATGTGATTTTGGGCTATGAAGAGAAGGGGATAGATATACAGATAGAAGGGATTCCACTCTTCGCCTGGAAGGATATCAACTATTCGGGAGGCATCCGCAACTATCATGCCGATAGGCTTTGGGAACTGGAATATGACCTGCTGATCAACTGTTTTTCCACACCCAAGCTTCCACTGCTATTGCTTTCATCGGGAGTGAAAGCCAAGCTACGCATAGGAGTAAGTGGTATAGATCCCGCTTTCAACGATGTGATTATTGAGACTCCCTTGGCCGATGGGAGTACTTTTATTCAAGAAGCTAAAAAAATAATAAAAACACTACAATGAAGACTTTACAAGGAACAGGGGTCGCACTGGTAACCCCTTTTAATAAAGAGGGGGTCGTAGATGTGCCCGCTCTTGAACGCTTGGTACATACCCAAGTGGAAAATGGTATAGATTATTTGGTTGTTTTGGGTACCACTGCCGAAACACCTACCCTATCTACCGAAGAAAAGGAATTGGTCAAAATGACAGTTAAGAAGGCTAACAAAGGCAGACTGCCCATGGTCTTGGGAGTAGGGGGGAATAATACCCAAACAATTGTAGAACAAGTACGTGAGGTATCTTCTGAGGACTACACAGCCATACTTTCAGTAACGCCCTACTATAACAAGCCTTCACAAGAAGGGCTTTACCAGCACTATAAGGCGGTGGCCGAGGCTACGGAACTGCCCATTCTACTCTACAATGTACCCTCTCGCACAGGGGTTAATATGGACTATCGCACTACCCTACGCCTGGCCAAAGAGGTGCCCACTATCATAGGGATTAAAGAGGCATCGGGCAATATAGTCCAGATTATGCACCTTTTGCAAGGGCGTCCTGATAATTTTTTGGTTATCTCAGGCGATGATGCTACGGCCTTACCTACGGTGCTTTTGGGCGGTGATGGTACCATCTCGGTATTAGGACAGGCCTTTCCTGAGCGCTATAGCCGAATGATACGTCAGGGCTTGGAGGGAAACTATAAGCAGGCCAACACTATTCAGTATCAGCTCTTAGAAGTGATGGAGCTAATTTTCAAAGAAGGAAACCCTGTAGGAATCAAGGCCTTGCTTACCCTTTTGGAAATAATCAATACCCCTAAAGTACGCCTTCCTTTGGTGAGTGCTACAGAGGGGCTACAAAGAGAACTGAAGACGTACTTAGAGTATATGAAAAAATAATATTTACTGCATTTTTATCTGTGAAGCCAGTAGGTAAATGACTGCCATGCGAATAGCTACCCCGTTTTCAACCTGATCAAGGATAACTGATTGCGGGCAGTCGGCTACTTCGCTGGTGAGTTCTACCCCTCGGTTGATAGGGCCAGGGTGCATAATGATGATCTCCTTACCTATCTCGTCTAGAATCTCCTTGGTAAGGCCATACTGCTGTACATACTCCCGTGTGGAGGGGAAGTAAGGAATATCCAAGCGTTCGTTCTGGATACGTAGCATATTGGCCACATCGCACCATTGGAGCGCTTTCTTCAGATCGGTTTCCACATGTACCCCTAGCTCATGTATATACTTAGGAATAAGGGTTTTAGGGCCACATACGGCTACTTCAGCGCCCTGCATGTGTAGGGCAAATATATTGGAGAGGGCTACGCGTGAGTGTAGGATATCCCCTACAATCACTACTTTCTTACCCGCAACACTTCCCAATCGCTCGCGTATGGTATAGGAGTCCAAAAGGGCTTGGGTGGGGTGCTCATGGGCACCATCACCAGCATTGACAATGGGCACTTTCACATGCTGAGAGAGGAAGACCCCTGCTCCAGGGTTGGGGTGGCGCATAACAACCATATCCACTTTCATAGCCAAGATGTTATTGACTGTATCAATGAGGGTTTCTCCTTTCTTTACAGAGGATTGTGCAGCCGAGAAGTTGATCACATCGGCAGAGAGGCGTTTTTCGGCCAACTCAAAGGACAGGCGGGTACGTGTACTATTCTCAAAGAACAAATTGGCAATGGTAATATCCCTCAAGGAAGGCACCTTTTTGATAGGGCGGTTGATCACCTCCTTGAATTGGTCGGCTGTGGTGAAGATAAGCTCTAAGTCCTCAGGGGTGAGGTACTTGATACCTAATAGGTGATTGACACTTAACTGGTTCATAGTGTGTGTTTTATGGATAGGGTTGTTTTATGCTTGTTTTTCTACGAGATAGACAGCATCTTCTCCGTCTTGTGAAGCCCAATTGACCACTACGCGTTCTTTGTTGATTGCATCTACGGCTTTGCCAATATAATCGGGTTGTATAGGTAGGTCACGGCTGAAGCGGCGGTCTATCAGTACCAATAGTTCTACTTTGCTAGGACGTCCGAAGGACTGCAAGGCAGTGAGAGCAGCACGAATGCTACGGCCTGTATAGAGGACATCGTCTATGAAGACCACTTTTTTGTCCTCTACCAAGAAAGGAATATCGGTGGTGTTGGCCGCCAGAGGCTTTTCACCTCTTCGGAAATCATCGCGGAAGAAGGTGATGTCCAAGGCGCCATATTGTATGCCCGCAACCTGATACTCCTGACGAAGCATCGCCACTAAGCGCTGGGCTAAGAATACCCCACGAGGTTGCAAGCCTATCAGTACAGTATCGGAGAAATCGGTATGGTTCTCTATAAGCTGACAGGCCAAGCGATGTAGAATGACATCTAACTCTTGGGAGGTTAATAATTGTTTTCTTTCCATAATCCTTAAATAATGATTAATGACCAATGACTAATGACTAGAATCAATAGTTAAAATGTTATTTGCAAACTTTTTAAGGCACAATAAATTGCGCCTCTACAAAGATGCTGGCTAAGACAATTTCTGATGCGCACAGTCTTTTGTGATTAACAATTGACAATAGACAATTAAGTTCGTATGACAAAACATTCTCTTTCTTGTTCGCTTCTGATGAAGAACAGGGCAAAGGAAAAAGTATCTATCACGACAGTGAACGCCTTATTTTCGGCTAATTGTTTAAAAAAATCCTCGTTTTCCCTCTGATGCGGAGCCACTACAAGTAGCAAACTATCATTGTGCATTTGTCCTATGAGCTGCTCCTGAGTAGGTTTATTCTCTTGTTGGTAAAGAATGATCATATCCTGCTGCTGCTTGGAAACCTCTGTAAGCGGGGCGGGAAAGAACGAGGTAAAATCCTTACGATCACTATATATTTTTATACTCTTGGGAGCAAAATATTTTACCAATCGAAGCAAGAACTGTCCTTTTCTTTTGGAGATACCTTTAGGGTAGTGCGAACAAGGGATTTTATCACGCAAGTAAAAGCACTGGGTCACCAATCGGAATACAAAGGGAGAATGTACGCCATGCTGGTTGGTTGATTTCCAAAGGAAAAGCAAATATTTCTTCCACAAGGGCATCAGTTTTCTGTTTTAGGTATGAGTTTTTCTTCTATAAGGTCTATTTCATCAGCTTTAATACCGTGAATAGGGGTTAGTTGTATATTTTTTTCGTCTTCTGGGAAAATATCATTCTTGCTTAGAATCATTTCGTCTCCGCGCCAATTAAAATTGGGGAAGCGTAGTTCTTCTTTGCTGATTTTATTCTCAGGATAGATACCGCCATCTATATTTTTGTAGAAGACAATAGTCTCTATCTGCTGGTTGGGAGCAAAATCTATACGGATTTGGCTACATTTGGACTTATTAATCCCCACAGGCTGATTTTGATCATTATATACGTAATAAATCACCTCGGTATTCTGATACAAATTTACGTTATTTAATTTGTTTTCGAGGAATTTTCCCTTTAAAATTTTTCCTTTTACTTGGTTAAAGCCTGTACCTAGGGTGTCCTTTTCGATCAGGAAAGCATTGTCAAAGACTTTGAGGGTATCAAGTTTTTCAGTTTGGGTATTGGCCAGGATATGGATATTGTCTCCTGTCATTTGGCTTTTGCCACTCCATATAATAGGTTTTCCGATCAGCTTGGTAAGGCCAGTGGCTTGGCTGGAGTGGATAGAATCACATTTGCCCTGAATATCGGTCTTGTAGATACGAGCTCCAGTATAAGCCCTCACCACGCGTGCGCCCGTCTTGCCTGTTACCATGATCCGCTTGGCATGGATGTAAATGGAGTCTTTGCCTTTTTCTACCTCACTGCTAATTAGGGCTTTTTTGGTGATGAACATGGAGTCCTGTGCCTTATATACTTCGCCATAGTGTCCTTTGACTAAGGTCTTGTTGATCGTATCTCGGATAATAATATTGTTGGTTGCCGAGGCGAAACTTCGGAATTTGTCGAAGTAGAGGCTATCCCCCGTAAGGCGCTTGTTGTCATAATCTATACGAGCCTTGTCCATGAAGTAGCCCTTTTCCGCCTTGGTGTCGTAGTAGCCTTTCTCTCCGTAGGCGATGTAATCCTTTCCAGTGATGGTTGTGGGGCCAAACATGTAGATATGTCCTGAAGCATGATAGTAATCCAGTGTAAGGGAATTGACCTCAAAGTTGGCATTGGTAACCTTCACTTGAGTGGTAAATTGACTCTTTCTTGGGGCGACAAAGTAGCGGCCTTCTCGGCTGGTGAGCACATTCTCTTCGTCGGAGATTTTGCCATAGTTCAGATAATAGGCCTCTTGGGTATTGCGGTCAAAGAACAGCTCCTCTGTCTCAAGGGTCATTTTCTCATTGCGTAGCTTGACATTGTTCTTGGCAAGCGCTATTTTTGTATCCCCATTGTATTCTATAAACTCGCTATTCATCTTCAGTGAGTCTCCCTGTTGGATAAATACCTCTCCGAAGGCCTTCACCTGGTTGGTCTGTTGGTAGAGTACAGCCACATCGCACCAGATGTCCATTCCCTGATGGCGGAACTGCACCTTGCGCTCCTCATCGGAGTTGAAGATTGTAGCCCCAGGGTACTTATCATTGTCAATAGTGAGGGTACCAGCGTAGACAATCTCTATCTTCTTGGAGGTGTTATCCTGAGCATACACCACTGAGAATAAGAGGAAAAAGCAGGCAAATAGGTAATATATTTTTGACATAAAGGGTCTTGTCCTATCCATAAGAATTTTGTGCAAAGATACATATTTCACTGAAAAATGAAAAGTGAAAAGCGAAGATTTTTTACTTTATGCATTGGATACTACACATTATAAATAATCCCAAGACAAAGATACAATTATTTTTGGAAAAATACTATCTTTGCAAAAATATTCATCGCTATGAAATACTACCTTATTGCAGGAGAAGCCTCCGGTGACTTACATGGAGCAAACCTGATGCGGGCACTTGCAGAGATAGACCCACAAGCTCAGTTTCGCTTCTGGGGAGGAGATCGCATGGAAGCTGTCGGGGGAAAGCTCATCAAGCACTACCGAGATTTGGCCTTTATGGGCTTTTGGGAAGTGGTTACGAACCTGCGCACCATTCTTCGCAATATAGATCTCTGTAAAGGCGATATCACAGCCTATCAGCCCGATGCGCTTATCTTCATTGACTATCCAGGTTTTAATATGCGTATAGCCAAGTGGGCTAAGCAGCAGGGGATTCCTACCCATTATTACATCTCTCCACAGATTTGGGCTTGGAAAGAGAACCGCATCAAGGCCATCAGAAGAGATGTAGATGCCATGTATGTAATCCTGCCTTTTGAGAAGGATTTCTATGAGGGTAAGCACCAGTATCCCGTACACTTTGTGGGTCATCCGCTCTTGGATGCCATTGCCACACGTCGAGAAGTAAGTATGGAGGTGTTCAAGAGAGAAAATGGCTTAGATGAGCGCCCTATCATAGCTTTGCTACCAGGTAGCCGCAAGCAAGAAATTGCCAAGATGCTCTCGGTGATGCTCTCGGTGGTGGGAAGTTATCACCCCTATCAGTTTGTTATTGCAGGAGCGCCTTCTTTAGGATATGATTTCTACAGACAGTTTATAAGGGAAGAGAACGTACATTTTGTCAGTGGGAAGACCTATGACCTGCTCTCTCATGCGCATGCAGCCTTGGTAACCAGCGGTACGGCTACCTTAGAGACCGCCTTATTCCGTGTTCCTGAAGTGGTTTGCTATCGGGGCAACTGGATTTCCTACCAGATAGCCAAGCGGGTGATTAGTCTCAAGTATATCTCTTTGGTTAACCTGATTATGGATGCCCCTGTAGTTACAGAGCTTATCCAAGGAGACCTCAATACCCGAAACCTCAAAGTGGAATTGGACAAACTCTTAGATCCTGCCTATAGGGACAAACTCCAGAGGGATTACCAAGCCCTGCGCGAGAGATTAGGTAACCAAGGGGCTAGCCGAAGGACAGCGCAGGCTATCTACGATTCCTTACAAGATAAAAGGCATAACCATAGGAGCTAAAACAGCGGTAAAGATTCCGTTGAAGATCATCCCTAAGCTGGCGTAGATGGCGTGTTTTTCGCTAAGATTGAAGGCGGCCATAATCCCCAAAGCATGAGAGGCCGTACCCAAGGAGATACCACGCCCCATAGGACTTTTGATTCCTGTCCATTGGAGTACCTTGAAGCCTAAGATGGAGCCCAAAATCCCTGTTACAATCACAGCGGCTACAGTAAGGGAGGTAATCCCATGTAGGGTCTTGGACACTTCAAGGGCGATAGGAGTGGTAACTGACTTAGGGGCTAGGGAACGAATGATGTTTTCTTCTGCACCTAGAGCCTTGGCTATATAACATACCGAGAGAATACCCACTAGGCTACCGACAAACTGGGAGAGCAACAGCGGTAAGAGTTGTTTTCTGATCTTGGAGAGTTGTTGGTATAAGGGAACACCCATGGCTACAATGGAGGGCTTGAGCCAAAAGTCTATATACATACCAGCATTACGCTCATAGGTCTCATAGGAGATATTGAAGATGATCAAATAACCTATCAGCACACATACGGCCAGCATTACAGGATTGAGGAAGACTGATTTGTATTTCTGTTGGAGCATGAGCACTCCGTAATAAACGCCAAAGGTAATGGCTAAAAGGACTAAAGGATTTTCAAATATTTTCATTTTCGTGATGATGTTTGGTTCTTTTACGGACAAATTGATACACATGGCCTGTTACGACCATAACGATAAGGGTACTGACGAGAATAGCCACACTGATAGACCAAAAATTCTTGGCAATAAGGTCAAAATAAGCCAATATAGCCACGCTGGGAGGTACGAAAAACAATCCCAAGTGAGAGATCAACATATCGGAAAAAGCCTTGACCCAGTGCAGCTTGATCCAGCCTAAGTGTAGAAAAAGGGTCAGCAGTATCATTCCTATAATACTAGAGGGAAAGTGAATACCAGTGAGATGAACAATCAACTCTCCCAAGGCTAAACAACCAAAGATAATAGCACAATATCTGATTAACATACAAAAGTGATTAAAACGGGGGCAAAGTTACAATTTTTAATAACAAAAGACCAAGAACAAAAAGCAAATATTTTCCACAATAAAAGAGACTGTCCGAAAAGACAGTCTCTGCTACTTAGAATGTGACCTTATTTACTGATTCTTCTAAGCCACTGGTTCATATCTACCTCTTTGAGAATAAGCTCTCTCAGGGCGGAGATAGGCACACGTTGTTGCTCCATGGTATCGCGGTGGCGTAGGGTGACGGTGTTGTCCTCCTTGGACTGGTGATCCACTGTAATACAGAAAGGAGTACCAACGGCATCCTGCCTACGATAGCGGCGGCCTATGGCATCTTTCTCATCATAAGCGACATTGAAATCATATTTTAGATCATTGAAGATCTGCAAGGCAAGCTCAGGTAGCTCGTCCTTCTTGAGCAAAGGCAATACAGCCACTTTGGTAGGGGCTAGTACAAAAGGCAAGCGTAGCACTGTGCGAGTTTCTCCATCCTCAAGAGTTTCCTCTTGTAGGCTATGGGAGAAGATGGCCAAGAACAAGCGGTCAAGCCCCACAGATGTCTCCAATACATAGGGAACATAACTTCTGTTTTCCTCAGGATCAAAATATTGTAGTTTCTTACCAGAATACTTTTCATGGTTGCCCAAATCGAAATCGGTACGGGAGTGGATACCCTCTAACTCCTTGAAGCCGAAGGGGAATCGAAACTCTATATCACAAGCAGCATCGGCATAGTGGGCGAGCTTCTCATGGTCATGAAAGCGGTAGTTCTCTTCGCCCAATCCCAAAGAGAGGTGCCACTTAAGACGGGTCTTTTTCCAGTGCTCATACCACTCCTGTTGGGTACCAGGTTTGATAAAGAACTGCATCTCCATTTGTTCGAACTCACGCATACGGAAGATAAACTGGCGTGCTACGATCTCGTTGCGGAAGGCCTTTCCTGTCTGGGCAATCCCAAAAGGAATTTTCATACGGCCTGTTTTTTGTACATTGGAGAAATTGACAAAGATACCCTGAGCTGTTTCAGGACGTAGGTATAAGTCCATGGCTCCTTCGGAAGTAGCACCGAGCTTGGTGCCGAACATTAGGTTGAACTGCTTTACCTCTGTCCAATTCTTGGTGCCAGAGATAGGGCAGACGATCTCCAATTCCTCGATAAGTGCCTTTACATCGGCCAAGTCCTCGCGCTCAAGGGATTTACCTAAGCGGTGTAGGATAGCCTCGGCTCGCTCTTTGTATTCGATCACCTTAGGATTGGTAGAGAGGAATTGCTCCTTGTCGAAGGCCTCTCCAAAGCGTTTTTGGGCTTTGGCAACCTCTTTTTCTATTTTATCTTCTATTTTTGCTACATAGTCCTCTACCAAGGTATCAGCACGGTAGCGTTTTTTAGAATCCTTGTTGTCAATAAGGGGGTCATTGAAGGCATCCACGTGTCCTGATGCCTTCCAAGTGGTGGGGTGCATGAAGATAGCCGCATCGATCCCTACGATGTTCTCATGTAGCTGTACCATCGCTTTCCACCAGTATTCGCGGAGGTTCTTCTTCAGTTCCACACCATTTTGTGCATAATCATACACGGCACTAAGTCCGTCATAGATTTCACTAGAAGGAAAAATATAACCATATTCCTTGGCGTGGGAGATTACTTTCTTGAAAACGTCTTCTTGATTTGCCATAGTTCTGAATTAATGAGTGCAAAAATAGTAAAAAATATCGTTAGTTCTTTATTTTTTGAAAAATAAATTTGAGATGTCAAAATAATTTCATATATTTGCACTCTGAAAATTAATGTATTATGGAATTATTCAAAGGA
>NZ_ALNN01000055.1:0-39808 GCF_000293175.1 Capnocytophaga sp. CM59 | reverse complement strand
CGCTCTCGCGGACTTTGCCCCTACACCTGCTCACGCTATTTTTTCGTAAACCTTTTCTGTTTGACTATAACTACTTTTTATTGTTCGCTTTTCACTTTTTGGGGTCTTGACCACTTAGGTTTTTCACCAAGGGCAGGTATTTTAGAATCTGCTGCCTCCACTGTAGTAGGTTGCGGGTGTTTCTCAAAAGGCTTTTGGGTACGCATACCTAAGACTTCTAGCATGTGCATATCCTCCTTGATATCGGGGTTAGGAGTGGTCAGCAGTTTGTCCCCCGCAAAGATAGAGTTAGCCCCCGCAAAGAAGCACAAGGCTTGTCCTTCGCGGGACATATTCATACGTCCTGCCGAAAGGCGTACCTGAGACTGAGGCATTACGATACGGGCTGTGGCGATCATACGCACCATTTCCCAAATATCCACTGGAGGTAGCTCCTCAAGAGGTGTACCCTCGATAGGTACTAGCGCATTGATAGGCACGGACTCAGGTTGTGGGTCTAGGGTAGAGAGTGCCACGAGCATCTTAGCCCTATCCTCCAAGGCCTCACCCATACCGATAATTCCGCCACTACATACAGTGATACTTGTCTTACGTATATTTTCTATAGTCTTGAGACGGTCTTCGTAGCTACGAGTTGTTACGATTTCCTGATAATAATCCTCAGAAGTATCCAAGTTATGGTTATAGGCATAGAGTCCTGCTTCAGAGAGGCGTTTGGCCTGATTTTCGGTAAGCATACCCAGCGTACAGCACACCTCCATATCCAATTTGTTAATAGTGCGCACCATTTCCAATACCTGTTCGAACTCAGGGCCGTCCTTGACATTGCGCCAAGCTGCCCCCATGCACACACGTGAACTTCCAGAGGCTTTGGCGCGCAAGGCCTGTGCCTTCACTTGGGAGAGGCTCATCATGGGTTCTATCTCTACCTCGGTATGGTAGCGTGCCGACTGTGAGCAGTAGCAACAGTCCTCCGAGCAGCCCCCTGTCTTGACCGAAAGCAAGGTAGAAACCTGCACGGTATTAGGGTCGTGGTACTTGCGATGCACAGTGGCGGCCTCATAGAGCAAGTCCATCAAAGGCCTGTTATAGATTGCGATAATCTCCTCAGCAGTCCAGTTATGTCGTATTTCGTTCATGGTCTTTCTAATGAAATATTACAAGGGGCAAAAGTACAAAATTTAATTGTTAATTGTTAATTGTCAATTGTTAATTTAGTGGTTAGTGATTAGTGGTTAGATATCAACTTTTGAGCACTTTTTACTTTTTATCTTTTACTTTTTAGTTTTATTCGTATTTTTGCCCTCCCAAACGATTCAATAATGCAAGCCTACAAAGACCTTCTCAATCACATACTTACCCACGGACATAGCAAGGAAGACCGTACAGGGACAGGTACCATCAGTGTGTTTGGTTACCAGCTCCGCCATAACCTTCAAGAGGGATTTCCCTTGCTTACTACTAAGAAGATACACCTCAAGTCGGTGATCTATGAGCTGTTATGGTTCCTTCGGGGAGATACCAATATCCATTACCTCACCGAGCATGGGGTACGTATCTGGAACGAATGGGCAGATGAGCGGGGCGACCTTGGCCCTGTATATGGGGCACAATGGCGCAACTGGAACGGAGAGGGAATAGACCAGATTGCAGAAGTGCTCCACACCCTCAAGACCAATCCCGATAGCCGCCGTATGGTAGTTTCAGCTTGGAACCCCTCGGTGATGCCCGACACCTCGGTGTCCTTTGCCGAGAATGTGGCGCATAACAAGGCTGCACTGCCTCCTTGTCATGCCTTGTTCCAATTCTATGTCATGGATGGCCGCCTCTCCTGTCAGCTCTACCAGCGCAGTGCCGATGCCTTCTTAGGGGTGCCTTTCAATATTGCTTCCTATGCCCTACTCACCCAGATGATGGCACATGTTACGGGGTTGCAAGTAGGTGAGTTTGTACATTCCTTTGGAGACCTACACATCTATAAAAACCATCTAGAGCAAGTGGAATTGCAGCTCAGTCGGGAACCACGCCCGCTGCCCACTATGAAGCTCAACGAAGCGGTCAAAGATCTCTTCGCCTTTGACTACCCCGATTTCACCCTTGAGGGCTATGATCCCTACCCAACTATAAAAGGGAAAGTATCAGTGTAGTGACAAGTGACTAACGACAAATGTCTCATGAAAATAACAGAAAAAAGGAAACGTAAAGAAGCCCGAAAGATATTGACTCAAAAAGAGTTAGATGACTTCAGGGCTTCTTTGCCTATGGAAGAAAAGTGTTTTTTGGTGCTCTTTGATTATTTAGAAAAGGTTTTGCAGGAGTGCCCTTGTGATCACAACTTAAGGTATACTACGCATTTTCTTACAGAAAATAAGGTGTGCGATATAGAAAAAGTGATCTCTTGGCTCACCTCCCATGGGGGCTATTGTGACTGTGAGGTGCTATGTAACGTAGAGGAGCAGTTTGATTATTTAGGTCATCCCTCCAACGAAGCACCTCTTAAACTCAGTAAGTTCGAGAAAAATATTTTAGAGAAAAAAAAGAAAATCAGTGAGCTTCCATCTGACTTTGATTTCCCATTTTCCTCGGCTCCTGCTCCATGGAAGTTATCCCAAAAGGAAGCGCATGGGAAGCCGGAGTATCTACTTCAGTTAGGAAAAGGATTCAATGCTTGTATAGCAATGCTAAAACTGGATTTTCCAAAGGAGAAACTTTTGCAAGAAGGTTATTTTCTTTCTCAGTGGAAAGTCTTTACAGGTATCAAAACTCCTAAGGGTTTGGAACAAGAAATTTTGGAGGCGGGAGCTTATCAGTATACGGTTGTCAAGTCCAAGGAATATACACCTGTTATAGTTTTTGTGATTCCCAAAGAAGATAAGCGAAGTTATTTAGTCGTACAGACAGAACTTTCTCGTTATAGAAATGACCTAAAGGAAATAGAAAGACTACTAAGAGGATAAAAAAATGCCGTGAGAATTTCACGGGTGAAGAAAAATGTGTATATTTAAAGCCAGTAAATACAATTTATCAGGGCTTTTATAAAGAAAAAGGAATTCTAAAGAATATAGATTATTTTTTAGCTTCTAAAAAAGAGGATAGAATTTCCTTTGAAATAGAGTTTGTCATAACCAAAAGCATGACTTCTATAAGGTTGTTAATAGAAATTTTGTTGTAAAAAAATATACCAATTCATGAAAATACTACATATAGACAGCAATCACCCCCTTATGCTAGAACAACTCAATGAAGCGGGGTTTGAAAATGATCTAGACTACACCAGCAGTAAGGCAGAGGTGGAAGAGAAAATCGCAGGCTATGATGGTATTGTGATTCGTAGCCGCTTTCGTATTGATAAGGACTTTATAGATAAGGCTACACAGCTGAAGTTTATCGCTCGTGTGGGAGCGGGTATGGAAAACATTGATACCGAGTATGCCGAGCAGCGAGGTATTGCGCTGATTTCCTCTCCCGAAGGTAACCGCAATGCCGTGGGCAACCATACTTTGGCTTTGCTCTTGGCTTTGCTCAATAAGCTCAAGAAGGCAGATAGAGAGATTACCCGAGGGCTTTGGCTAAGGGAAGAAAACCGAGGAGTAGAACTCGATTCCCTTACCGTAGGCATCATAGGCTATGGCAATATGGGCAAGTCCTTTGCTAAGAAGTTACGCGGCTTTGACTGTAGGGTACTTTGCTATGACATCAAAGAAGGAGTGGGTGATGCTTGTGCTACCCAGGTGCCGCTGGAGGTCTTCCAAAAAGAGGTGGATGTGGTCAGCCTACACACTCCAGAGACACCACTGACCCTGAAGATGGTGGATGAGGCTTTTATAGCAGCCTTTGCTAAACCGTTTTGGCTGATTAATACCGCCAGAGGAAAGAGTGTCTGTACAGCCGATCTAGTCAAGGCACTACAAGCAGGAAAGGTGCTAGGAGCTGGTTTAGATGTGCTGGAGTACGAACAATCGTCCTTTGAAAATTTCTTTAAGGGAGTACTCCCTACGGATTTCAGCTATCTCATGGAGGCGGACAATGTGATCCTCACTCCCCATATAGCAGGCTGGACAATAGAGAGCAAGACGCTCTTGGCACAGGTGATTGTAGATAAGATCAAGGCACTGGATCGTAGCCACTCCCTCCCCAAGGGTGACAACGCATAATACGCCTTATAGCAAGCATTCCTCCCTTGAAGAGGCCGTATCGCTTAAGTGCTTCCAAGGCATAGGAAGAACATGTGGGGGTAAAGCGACAAGTAGGTGGCTTCAAGGGAGAGATGGCTATCTGATAAAAACGCACTAAAAGGACAAAGGGATAGGTGATAAGTTTTAGCATAGTTTATCGCTTTCCTCCTTTTTTGTGGTAGTGTTTCTTTCCTCCCTTTTGTGTGTGCTTGGTAGCAGGAGTTTCGTTGTTGTGGGAGGCTTCCTCTTTCTTGGCCTGGTGATCGGCTACTGGTTCTGGTGGGGAGAGGGGCTGCTCTTCAGATTTAGTAGGGGCTATTTTAGGTTTGAGAATAGCTTCTGCTTCTGCCTTGGCAGTAGCCTGCTCTTTGGTGCTAGTCTCTGGTGCTGCTTGGGGCGTCTTGGATTGTTTTTCTTTAGAGAAAATAGTATCGACCAAAATAGATTTCTCTTCTGTGTATTTTTGAGCAAAGTAACTACTGTCCTTGGTTGGCTTGGTGATGTCCTCGGTCTTTATCTGACTGAGTTTTTCATTGGCCGAAGAGCGGATGTTTTTTATTTTCTCATTAATCTCGTCCAAGGAAGGAGGGGCAGGCATATTTTTCTTTCGGTTTTCCACAAAAGGATATTCGGTAATATTCACACTTACCACAGGAGCAGGCTCCTTAAAGAAAGGGATTTCCTTGCTATCGCCCTCCTGTGGGTCTCCTGCCTCGCGGAACTCCTTGAGCATCTTAAGCCAAAGGCTGTGGATATAGTACACTCCTTTGTAAGCAGGAATGAGCAATACCCCTGTAAAGCAGCACCATAGGTACTGAATGGTTTCATTATTTCCATAGCTGTAATTCTCCACTACATACAGCATCATATATACCATACTTCCTATAATGGCCATCATCATCAGCCAAGCGAAGGTTACTAATAATAGATTTTTCATCGGTAAAACATTTAAATTGTTTAGCTTAATAATTATAAATCAGTTATTTATACAACCCCATAAGAGACCTAAGCGTCTGTTATGAGAGTAGTTTTATTCAATTGGCAAATATAATACTTTTTTTATGAAAATCAAACATTTTTTTTAGTGATTAGTGACTAGTGGTTAGTGGTCAGAGGCTAACCACTAATCACTAACTACTAATAACTGAAAAAAATATCGTATTTTTGCCCCGTAAAACCTTATGTTGTGAAGATTAATTTTTTTAAAAGTGCAGCCCTACGACAGTTTGTTTATCGTCCACGCTACTATACTGATCATGAGGAGCGTCGGGGGTTTAGTATCCCCAAGCATCAGCTCAGAGGTCATGCCATGCGTAGGCAGTGGGATCAGCTGCGCAAGCAAAAACAAGAGGTCAAAAAAAGCACCTCCTCAAGACTATTATGGCTTATTTTGGCATTATTATTGCTGGCTACCTACTACTTGTTTGATTTTGATTTGTCATTTTTATTTAAGAAATAACCAATGCCCGATATTATACGATTGTTACCTGACAATGTAGCCAACCAGATTGCTGCTGGGGAGGTCATACAGCGCCCAGCCTCGGCTGTAAAGGAACTCCTGGAGAATGCTATAGATGCGGGAGCGACCCAAATCAAGCTCTACCTGAAGGATGCGGGACGTACCTTGGTACAAGTGGTAGATAACGGGATAGGCATGTCCCCCACTGATGCGCGATTGGCCTTTGAGCGACATGCTACTTCCAAAATTCGCTCAGCCGATGATCTCTTTACGCTCCACACCAAGGGTTTCCGTGGGGAGGCCTTGGCTTCCATAGCTTCTATTGCACAGGTAGAGCTGATCACTTGCCAAGAGGGACAAGAGGTAGGTACTTCCCTAAAGATAGAGGGTAATAAGATTACCGAACAGACGCCCATGGTAGCCAGCCGCGGCACCTCTATCGCCATGAAGCATCTGTTCTTCAATGTGCCTGCACGGCGCAACTTCCTCAAGTCCGATACAGTGGAGATGCGCCATATCTTGGACGAATTCCACCGCGTGGTACTTGCTCACCCCGATTTGCAATTCTCTCTCTTCCATAACGACGTAGAGCAGTTTGCCCTACCTGCCACCACCCTTCGCAAGCGTATAGTGCAGCTCTTCGGCCAAAGACTCAATGAGCAGCTCATTCCTGTGGAGGAAAACACCGAACTGCTTAGGATACATGGCTTTATCAGCAAAGATTCCTATAAGAAGAACAAGTCCTTACAGTTCTTTATGGTCAATCAGCGTTTTATCAAGAACCGCTACCTACACCATGCGGTAGTGAGTGCCTTTGAGGGACTACTCAAAGAGGGTGAACAGCCTGAATACTTCCTTCACTTGGAGATAGACCCCAAGCATATAGATATCAATATACACCCTACGAAGACCGAAATCAAGTTTGACAACGATCAGGCCATTTATGCACTGCTCCGCTCTGCTATCAAGCACAGCTTGGGGCAGTTCCACGTGCTCCCCTCCATTGACTTTTCCTTGGACGAGCAGAACGAGGTACCTTATAGTTACAAAGACAAGGAAGCGCAAACGCCTGTCTATCACGTAGATAGAAACTTTAATCCTTTCAAGATGGATACCCCTACCCCTGAGGCGCCTAAGCAAGCGCCTACACCCTACCTCAAGGGACAACCCTCCCCCCAGTGGGAGCAACTCTATACTGGGATTCCCTCCAAGGCCAATGCTCCTACAGAGGAAGACATCACCGACCCCTTTGCCGCTTTCCAGCAGGAGAGCAGGGTACAGACGAGCTTGTATTTCCAACGGAAGTACCTAATCACCTTTTTCAAGGACAAGGTGCTATTCGTACATGTGGCACGTGCCCATCAGCGTATTCTCTATGAGCGTTTTCGCCGTACCATGCTTCAGGGGCATAGTCTAAGTCAGTCACTGCTCTTCCCTTTGGAGTTCGAATACACCCCTTCGGAGATCTTGGCCTTAGAACCCATGCTTCCAGAGCTAAGGAATGCGGGCTTTATGATAGAGATAGCGGGCAATTTGGTACGCTTCACTGGCCTACCCCCTATGATCAAGGAAAGCCAAGTACAAGGTTTTCTATATGACCTATTGGAGCGCGCCACCGAGGACATTCCCCAAGAGATCATCACTCAAGAGGAAATGCTCGCTAAGATCTTGGCTAAGAACTTAGCTATCAGAGCTGGACAAACCCTCTCAGGGGAGGAACAGGAACAATTGGTCTATGATCTGTTCACCTGCCAAGAGCCACAACTAAGCCCCTTTGGTAAAAAAACATATACTGAAATGACCGTTAGCGAATTAGAAAGCAGACTTTGATAGTGACAAGTGACTAATGACTAATGATTAACGACTAATGAAAATACACGAGAACATTTCCTTAAAACCCTATAACACCTTTGGTATAGACCAACGGGCGCCACTGCTGATAGAGGCGGAGAACGAGGCGGATATTTTGGAAGCGATCAGGCTATACCCCAACCTGAAAGTCTTGGGAGGGGGGAGCAATATACTGCTGACGCAAGCCCCTGAGGTGCCGCTGTTGCACATCACCCAAAAGGGTATCTCGGTAGCACATGAGACCGATGAGTTTGTCTGGGTACGAGCTTCAGCAGGAGAACTCTGGAGCGACTTTGTGGATTATTGTGTAGCACAAGACTACGGAGGCGTGGAGAACCTCGCCCTGATCTACGGGACAGTAGGAGCTGCCCCCGTACAGAATATAGGTGCCTATGGAGTAGAGCTAAAGGACGTTTTTGATTGTTGTGATGCTATTTGCATAAAGGAAGACCCTAAGTATATGGGAAATTTCGGTGACAAGGTCACTTTCCTCAAGAAAGGCTGTGCATTTGGTTACCGAGATTCTATCTTTAAGCAGCATAAAGATGGTTATATCATCACCTCTGTTACTCTCTGTCTTACTAAGCAAAATCACCAGTTCAAGACCCATTACGGGGATATTCGTGCTCACTTGGCTGCCCATGGCTGGGAGGAAAGTCCCCAACATATAGCCCAAGTAGTCAAAGAGATACGCCAGAGCAAGCTACCTAACCCTGCTGAGCTAGGCAATAGTGGGAGCTTCTTTAAGAATCCTGTGATTCCACGGGCACAATTTCTGGAACTACAAAAGCACTACCCCAATATACCCCACTACAGTATAGGAGATGACCAAGAGAAAATCCCTGCGGCCTACCTGATAGAGCGTTGTGATCTGAAGGGCTATCGTATAGATGCTGTAGGAGTTCATCAAGGGCAGCCTCTAGTCATGGTTAATTATGGAGGAGCCACAGGAGCGGCCATATTAGCCCTTGCCCGCTATGTACAGCAGCAGGTAAAAAAACGCTTCGATATCCTTATGGAAATGGAGGTAAATATTTGGTAAGTGCCGAATATTTCTTACCTTTGCGCAAAATTTCAGAAGATGACAGATCGCCGTCCAGCAGCACCTAAATCTGCTAAAGGGGCTCGCCCTCAAAGAGGAGAAAAACGCCCACAGACAGGGGAGAAACGCCCCTATAAAAAAGAAAACCGACAGGAGAACAAGGAAAGAACCTTTGATAATAGGAAAAAAACAACCCCTTTCAAGGAAAAACCTTTCACCCCTAAGGGGAAAAGCCATGAAGAGGATACTCCTCATACTTTCTATAGAAAGACCGCGCCTAAGAAGCCTTCTCAGGACGAGCAGAAAGGCATTAGGCTAAACAAATACATTGCCAATGCAGGAATCTGTGCGCGCCGACAAGCAGACCAATACATCATTGCCGGCAATGTAGAGGTCAATGGCAAGCCGATGACCGAACTGGGCTATCGCGTACAACCTACTGATGTGGTCAAGTTTGATGGCAAAAACATCTCAGCCGAGAAGAAAGAATATATCTTGCTCAATAAGCCCAAGGGCTTTATCACCACCACTCAGGACGAGAAAGGACGCAAGACAGTGATGGACTTGGTCTCTGGAGCTGCTCAAGGCAATATAAAACCTGTAGGTAGGCTCGACAGACTTACCACAGGCCTCCTGCTACTGACCAATGATGGCGACCTGATGAAGAAGCTCACCCACCCTTCGCATGGGGTGCGTAAGATCTACCATGTAGTCTTGGACAAGAAACTCGCCCTTGCGGACTTTCACAAAATCCAAGAGGGGCTGACCCTTGAGGACGGGTTTATCCAAGTAGATGATATAAGTTTCGTGGAAGGCGCCCCGCATAACGAATTGGGGGTAAAGATACACAGCGGCCGCAACCGTATCGTCCGCCGTATCTTCGAGTCCTTAGGCTACGCAGTAGAAAAGCTCGATAGGGTTGCCTTTGCTGGACTTACTAAAAAAGACCTCCCTCGTGGCCACTGGCGCCCCTTGACCCAACAAGAAGTGATTAACCTAAAAAACCTTAACCGATGAAAAAAACTCTCCTTATCCTTCTGCCCTTGCTGGTGATTTTTCTCTTTAGCAGCTGGGTGTATATGCGTTACTTCTTCGTCTTTGGCGAAGGAGTCAAGTCGGGTTATCTGAACTATGCCGTCTATAAGGGCGATGTGTTCAAGACCTATGAGGGCAAGCTCATTCAGGAGGGCTTCGCTAAAACCCGCACAGGTAATGGCATGCAGAGCAACGAATTTGAGTTTTCCATACAAGACAAGCGTGTATTCCAGCAATTGGAAGTCAATAGCGGTAAATACTTCGACCTCCATTACAAGGAATACCACAATGCAGTACCTTGGCGAGGCAATACCGTATATATAGTAGATAGCATCGTAAACATGCGAGAAAAATAAGCCTATGAAGACCACTCAGATATTCGGCCTACACCCTGTGATAGAAGCCATAGAGGCAGGCCGCACTATAGATAAGATTTTTGTACAAAAGGGGCTTTCGGGCACCCTTTTCGCTACCCTGACCAAGCTCATAGAGCGTCATCAGCTCTCCCACTCCTTTGTACCTGCGGAGAAGCTCAATCGGCTGACTCGTGGGAATCACCAGGGCGTAGTGGCACTGCTTTCCCCTGTGGAGTTTGTCCCCTTGGAGGAGCTAGTGCTTTCCACTATAGAAAGCGGTAAGACACCACTGTTTTTGATTCTTGACCATCTGAGCGATGTGCGCAATGTAGGCGCTATCATTCGTACGGCTGAGTGTACAGGCGTCAGTGGGATTATTCTCCCCAAGCAAGGCAGTGCGGCTGTAGGAGAGGACATGGTCAAGACCTCCGCTGGGGCAATCTTCAATATACCTCTGTGCAAAGTGGATAACCTGATTGACACCATCTACTACCTACAAGGCAGTGGTATCAAGGTAATCGGTGCTACCGAGAAAGCCCCTACCCTACTCTACGAGCTATCCCTTACCGAGCCTTTGGCTATTGTCATGGGTGCTGAGGATACAGGTATCAGCAAGGGAGTGCTCAAGGTCTTAGACCAGCGTGCTAAGCTCCCCTTGCAGGGAGAGACCTCTTCTCTGAACGTCTCTGTCGCTTGTGGGGCATTCTTGTATGAAGTGGTAAGACAGCGGATAGTGACCAATGACCAATGACAAGTGACTAATGACAAGTGACTAATGACTAATGATAAAAATGTCAAGTAAATACTTGACAAAATTACTATCTTTGCCCTTGTAAACAAGCTCTTTATGAGAATAAACAACTAATAATTAAACCCTATACTTGTATAGATAAAAATAATAGAAATCTATTGTTATGAGAGAAAAATGTCGTACCTTTGCACCAGAAAACAAAGGGGAAATAAATTGTTTTTCATATATTAGATTTTGTGGTTAGAATTGGTAAAAGAGGGCGCAAGCTCTCTTTTATTTTTTTGTATTAGGGCGATTAGGAATATAGGGCTATGCCCTTATAAAAGGCAAGATTTTAGATTTATCTAAAAAATATTTTTTAGTTCAAAAAAAATATGTAATTTTGCCCCACAATAATGAAAAGTGAAGAGTGAAAAATGAAAAGAGGTTTGGCGCTATCTAAACCTCTAAACAACTAAAAACTCAAAACTCAAAACTAAACATGATTTCTTCAATTATTAATTATTTAAGTAGTATCAATCCTGTATTGGCAGCCCTATATGCGACCCTTTTTACTTGGGGGGTTACAGCCTTGGGTGCCGCCTTGGTTTTCTTTTTCAAGAGTAGCAACAAGCTTGTGATGGACGGTATGCTGGGCTTCACGGGAGGCGTGATGGTGGCTGCCAGTATATGGAGCTTGCTGATTCCCGCCATTGATATGAGTGAGGGCGAACGCTTTGTCAAAGTACTTCCTGCTGTGATAGGCTTCTTAGGTGGTTCCCTCTTTATCTATACTTTGGATAGAATACTGCCACACTTTCACCCCAATTTCAAGCAAACCGAAGGGGTAAAATCCTCTTGGCAGCGCACTACCCTCTTGATCTTGGCCATCACCTTACACAATATCCCTGAGGGCTTAGCTGTAGGGGTGCTCTTCGGTGGGGTAGCCGCAGGCATACCCGAAGCCTCTATTGCAGGGGCAGTAACACTGGCCATAGGAATAGGGTTGCAAAACTTTCCAGAAGGTGTAGCCGTATCCATGCCACTAAGGCGTATGGGGCTGAGCCGCTGGAAAAGCTTTTTTTATGGACAGCTCTCGGCCATAGTAGAGCCTATAGCAGGTGTCTTGGGTGCCTTTGCGGTGGTCTTCTTTACCCCTATACTTCCTTATGCCTTGGCCTTTGCCGCTGGGGCAATGATCTATGTCGTTGTGGAAGAGACTATTCCTGAATCCCAACAAAGTCGCAATACCGATGTCTCCACTATCGGCTTTCTTATCGGTTTTGTGGTAATGATGGTTATGGATGTTGCTTTGGGATAAATAAACATTTTCTTTACCTTTGCAACGAAAAAATGCTATGGCATTTTAGTTATAGTTGCCCACTTGCACAAGCAGTAAGATAGGCACTTAAAAAGCGAGAAATAAGCCCCTTCCTTTTACGTGAAGGGGCTTGCTTTTTGTGGAAACTTTCTCTTTATATTCCTTGTATATAAGAGAGAAAAACACTATATTTGCGTTTTCTAAAAAATGCACACATGTCTTTGACTGCAATCTCTCCCATTGACGGGCGCTATGCCTCCAAAACCAGTGCCCTACAGGCTTATTTCTCCGAACAAGCCCTGATTCAGTACCGCCTAAGGGTGGAAATAGAATATTTTATTGCACTCTGCAAGCTGCCGCTGCCGCAGCTCAAAGGGGTAGATCAGAGCATCTTCCCTGCCCTTAGTGCCATCTATACCGATTTTACTCAAGCTGATGCGCTTGCTATCAAAGAAATAGAACGCACTACCAACCACGATGTCAAGGCGGTGGAATACTTCCTCAAACAGCAGTTTGACCGCTTAGGCCTCTCGGCTTATAAGGAGTTTATCCACTTTGGGCTGACCTCACAGGACATCAACAATACGGCTGTTCCCCTCTCTATCAAGGAGGCCGTAGCTCAAGTATATCTGCCTGATTTAGAAACCCTCACACAAAAGATAGAAGCCCTTGCCACTGAGTGGAAAGCCATTCCTATGCTAGCTCGTACCCATGGCCAACCGGCCTCTCCTACGCGCTTGGGTAAGGAGTTGAAAGTCTTTGCCGTACGCCTCAGGGAGCAAATGGCTTATTTCTCTTCCATCAAGTATGCGGCTAAGTTTGGCGGGGCTACAGGCAACTACAACGCTCATAAGGTAGCCTATCCTGACATCTGTTGGCGAGACTTTGGTAAGTTCTTTGTAGAGGAAGTCTTAGGCTTATACCACTCCTTCCCTACCACTCAGATAGAGCACTACGACCATATGGCGGCTCTTTTTGACCTGATGAAGCGTATCAATACCATACTAATAGACTTCAACAGAGATATATGGACGTATATCTCCATGGACTATTTCAAGCAGCGTATCAAAGCAGGCGAAGTAGGCTCTTCAGCTATGCCTCATAAGGTCAATCCGATTGACTTTGAAAACTCCGAGGGTAACCTCGGAATAGCCAATGCCCTCTTGGAACATCTGGCAGCAAAACTACCTATCTCCCGCCTCCAGCGTGACCTTACCGATAGTACCGTACTGCGCAATGTAGGGGTACCCTTCGCCCATACCCTCATCGCTATCGCCTCTACCCTCAAGGGCTTAGACAAACTCATTCTCAACGAGAGCAAACTCCAAGCCGACCTTGACGATAACTGGGCGGTGGTGGCCGAGGCTATACAAACAATCCTACGCCGTGAGGGCTATCCAAACCCCTATGAAGCACTCAAGGGGCTGACACGTACCAACGAGAAAATCAACCAGCAGACCCTACACGCCTTTATTGATACTCTTGAGGTAAGCGATGCGCTCAAGACAACGCTCAAGAGCATTACCCCTGCCAACTATATAGGGGAAGAGGAATAGGCCATGAAAGAAGAAGATATCATCGCCCTGCTGGCCTTGCAACATACACCCAATGTAGGAGATATCACCGCAAAGAAACTCATTGCCCATTGTGGAAGTCCTGCGGCTATCTACCAGGAGAAAAAACACAAGATTGCCCATATAGGCCGTATCGGCAATGTCATTCTCCAGCACCTTTTTGACCCTGCACATCGTGAGGCTGCCGAGAAAGAATGGCGCTATATCCAAGACAACCATATCCGCTACCATACTTTCTTTGATAGTGATTACCCTGCGAACCTCAAGCAAATCATTGATGCGCCTATCCTTTTTTTCTCCCGCGGGAATATAGATTGGGCTAATAAAAAGATCATCAGTATTGTAGGCACCCGACAGGCTACCAGCTATGGCATAGCTTTCTGTGAGAAATTCGTAGAGGAGTTGGCGCACTTTCAGGATTTGGTGGTAGTCAGTGGCTTTGCCTATGGAATAGATATCACCGCCCATAGGGCGGCCATTCGCCACGGAGTACAGACTATAGCTTGCTTGGCACATGGTTTGGATACACTCTACCCTGCCTCTCATAAGCGGTATGCGGCGGAGGTAGAAGCCAAAGGAGGTTTTGTTACCGAGTTCTGGCACCAAAGCAAGTTTGACCGCAAGAACTTCATCGGGCGCAATCGTATCATTGCAGGTCTGGCCGACGCTACTATAGTCGTGGAGTCGGCTCTTAAGGGAGGAAGCCTTGTAACGGCCGATATGGCCTTCTCCTACGACCGAGAAGTCTTTGCCATACCAGGCCGCGCGGATGACCTCTATAGCCAAGGCTGTAACCGACTGATTAAGACCGACAAGGCGCGGCTAATCACCTCCGCCGCTGACCTTATCTATTATATGGGGTGGGAGGTAGCCCAGAGTGCCCCCAAAGTCATCACCCCACAACTTTTTGTAGAGCTTACCCCAGAGGAGCAGACGGTGGTGGATTTTCTTCAGGCACAAGGCAAGCAAACCTTAGACGATCTGGCCAAGGGCTGTGTGCTCCCTGTATATAAGCTCTCCAACCTACTTTTCCAACTGGAGATGAAGGGGGTGGTAAGACCTCTGCCTGGAAAACAGTTTGTCATTTGTTAATTTGCCCATTGACTCATTAGCTCATTAGATTCTTATGAAAATTGCTTTATATTCACAGAAATACAAGGCGGCCTATCAGCCGCTATTGGCTGCGATCTTCACGGAGCTATTAGCTCACAAAGACCAGATTGTAGTGGAGGCCGACTTATGGCGCTGCTACAAGGGACAACTCTCCGAGGAAGTGAGTGTACAGACCTTCCGCTCGGTAGCCGACCTACCGCCCGATACCAACCTTATGCTCACCATAGGGGGCGATGGCACCATCCTTTGGGCGATGACCTATATACAACACCTACAAATCCCTATATTGGGGATCAATGCAGGGCGTTTGGGCTTTTTGGCAACCATCTCCGAAGGAGAGATCGCCAGCATGTTCGCCAACCTACGTGCAGGACAATATACGGTAGAAAAACGCAGTGTCTTGCAGATTACCGATAGTGATGGCACCCCTATTTCACCGCTGAACTTTGCCCTAAATGAGGTTACGGTGATTCGGCAGAACTCCACAGCGATGATTACTGTAGAGGCCTATCTCAATGGGAAATACTTAACCTCCTATTGGGCAGATGGGCTGATTATCTCTACCCCTACAGGCTCCACAGGATATTCACTCAGTTGTGGAGGGCCAGTAATTATGCCACACTCCAAGACCCTAGTGCTTACCC
This sequence comes from Capnocytophaga sp. CM59, assembly GCF_000293175.1. NCBI lineage: Bacteria > Pseudomonadati > Bacteroidota > Flavobacteriia > Flavobacteriales > Flavobacteriaceae > Capnocytophaga > Capnocytophaga sp. CM59. The sequence continues at coordinate 24,508 of NZ_ALNN01000055.1, read as the reverse complement.
CCATTGCCCCTCATAACCTCAATGCCAGACCATTAGTAATCCCCGATAATACAGAGATTACCCTACAGATATATAATCGTGAGGGCTGTTATCTGGCCACTTACGATGCCCGCTCTTGCATTCTCCCTTGCAAAACTGCGGTCAAAATCAGCCTAGCCCCCTTTACCCTCTCCACTGTCGTAATGGAAGACAACGATTTCTTTAAGACACTAAGGCATAAACTATTATGGGGAGAAGACAAAAGAAACTAAGAACCCCTTGGAAAGAGCCAAATCTAATGTAGGAATCTCCCGCGCGCTCCTTTACAAGTGTAAGGCAGAGTTCGGCACCATGCTGGATGACTTCTTTTAGGAACTCAAAAAGTCAAAATTATTTTTCAATATGAAAAAAAAGTAGTATTTTTGCCCCTTGGTAAGGGAGTATCTTTGCGATATTCAATAAAAGACTTATTTATCTCTTATTCAAGCTATTAGCTTTTTAAACCTTGAAAAAATGGCAAAATATACAGAAGAAGAACTAAAAGAAGAATTAGAAAACAGCGAGTACAAGTATGGTTTCTATACCGATATAGAGTCAGACACCTTTCCTAAGGGACTCAGTGAAGAGGTAGTTATTGCCCTCTCCAAAAAGAAAAACGAACCCCAGTGGATGACCGATTGGCGTGTGGAGGCCTTCCGTATATGGCAAGCAATGCCTGAACCTCCCCACTGGGCAAATTTGAAATTTGAAACTCCTGATTTTCAAGACATTGCTTACTACTCTGCCCCTAAGAAGAAACCCAAACTCAATAGTTTGGACGAGGTGGATCCCCAACTGATAGAAACTTTCCAGAAGTTAGGCATCTCCCTTGAAGAGCAAAAGCGCTTAGCAGGGGTAGAAGACAAGCCTGCGGTGGCTATGGACGTGGTAATGGACTCCGTATCGGTGGCTACGACCTTTCAGAAGACCTTAGCAGAAAAAGGCATTATCTTTTGCGCTATTTCCGAAGCCATACAGAAACACCCCGACTTAGTACGCAAATACTTAGGAAGCGTAGTGCCTAAGACGGACAACTTCTATGCCGCACTGAACTCGGCTGTCTTTACCGACGGCTCTTTCTGCTATGTACCTAAGGGGGTACGCTGTCCTATGGAACTTTCTACCTATTTCCGTATCAATCAGGCAGGTACAGGTCAGTTTGAGCGTACCTTGCTCATTGTAGATGAGGGAGCTTACGTCTCCTACTTGGAGGGTTGTACCGCTCCTAAGCGCGATGAGAACCAACTCCATGCTGCCGTAGTGGAGCTGATCGCTATGGAGGGAGGCGAGATCAAATACTCTACCGTACAAAACTGGTTCCCAGGAGATAAGGATGGTAATGGTGGAGTGTACAACTTTGTAACCAAGCGCGCCTTGGCCGAGAAGAACGCCAAGATTTCTTGGACTCAGGTGGAGACAGGTTCGGCCATTACTTGGAAATACCCTTCCGTGGTGCTCAAGGGAGATAACTCCATAGGAGAGTTCTACTCCATCGCGGTAACCAATCACTTCCAACAGGCGGATACTGGTACCAAGATGATCCACATAGGCAACAATACCAAATCCACTATTATCTCCAAGGGAATTTCTGCGGGTAGGTCACAGAATAGCTACCGAGGACTGGTAAAGGTTGTGCCCAATGCTAAGAATGCACGTAACTTTTCCCAGTGTGATTCCTTGCTGATGGGCAACAATTGCGGGGCTCATACTTTCCCCTATATAGAGGCAAAAAACCCTACCGCCCAGATAGAGCATGAGGCAACGACCTCCAAGATTGGGGAAGACCAAATCTTCTATTGTAACCAGCGCGGAATAGATACTGAAAAAGCCATCTCACTGATCGTCAATGGTTTTGGAAAGGAAGTACTCAACAAACTTCCTATGGAGTTTGCCGTAGAAGCTCAGAAACTATTAGAGATTTCATTGGAGGGCAGCGTTGGGTAGTGACTAATGACAAATGACGAGTGACAAATGACTAATGACTAATGACTAATGACTAATGACAAATGACAAATGACGAGTGACTAATGACGAGTGACAATCTTTTTATATATTTAAATAATAGTTAAAAAATAGCTATCTATAAAAATAAATCGTAATTTTGCACCCGATTACGTTATGGGGTCGACTGGTTTTGACAGCAAGCCTAAGCATGATGTAAGCACGCCGAGCTATGAGGCTAATGCTCGTTAATCTCTGTTTCAACACTTTAAATGGCGAGAATAACTACGCTCTTGCTGCCTAATCTGAATTATAGTAAGATTGCTGGCTAAGTCCCTACAAGGTAGGGAGGCGAGATGTCTCTGAAAGCCCTTGTTGATGGCTCGTCGCAAAAGAGATACCATTAAAATCAACATGGAACCTTTGGGTGGCTTCTTCCCCTAGGTTCAGCTCTTATAGAAGCTAAGGGTGATGTGGGGCGTTCCCGCTCAGCATTACCACGAAAAACAAACGGGAACTAAGCGTGTAGAAAGCCTTGTGGTTACTTGTTTGGACGAGAGTTCGAATCTCTCCGACTCCACTTTGCGAAAGCCAACTCCTCTCAGGAGTTGGCTTTTGTTTTCTTATTTTTTTTCCTTAATTTTGCCCCCTAAAAAAACAACAACCTTTTGATGGACAAAGTAATTGACGAAACACGGCAAGGCGCCCCTCTCTCTCTCGAAGGCGACGCCAAGAATACCCGTAAGCTCTATATAGAAAGTTATGGCTGCCAGATGAATTTCTCGGACAGTGAAATCGTAGCCTCTATCCTGCATAAGGTGGGGTTCAACACCACTGAGAATCTCCAAGAGGCGGACTTGGTGCTGATCAACACTTGTTCGGTACGTGAAAAAGCTGAGCAGACGATCCGCAAGCGCCTAGAACAGTTCAATGCTGTCAAGCGACACAAGCCTGCTATGAAGGTGGGCGTACTGGGCTGTATGGCAGAGCGCCTCAAGCATCAGTTCTTGGAGGAGGAACATATCGTGGATCTAGTGGTAGGCCCCGATGCTTACAAGGACTTACCCAATCTCTTGGAAGAGGTGGACAATGGTCGCGATGCGGTCAATGTACTCCTCTCTCGCGATGAGACCTATGCCGACATCTCCCCTATTCGTCTCAATAGCAATGGGGTAACCGCCTTTGTTTCTATTACTCGTGGTTGTGATAACATGTGTACTTTCTGCATTGTGCCCTTTACCCGTGGTAGGGAACGCAGCCGAGACCCACACTCCATTATTCATGAGATTGAGGACTTGTGGCAACGTGGTTTTAAGGAAGTTACGCTGCTGGGACAGAATGTGGATAGCTACCTATGGTATGGGGGCGGACTAAAGAAAGATTTTGAGAAAGCTTCGGATATACAAAAAGTTACTGCTGTGAATTTCGCCAAACTCCTTGATATGGTCGCCACGCAGTTCCCTAAGATGCGTATCCGCTTCTCCACGTCCAACCCTCAGGATATGACCTTGGATGTAATCGACACCATGGCTAAGCATCACAATATTTGTAAATATATACACCTCCCCGTACAGAGTGGTAGCAACCGTATCCTCAAGGCTATGAACCGCCTACATACCCGTGAGGAATATTTTGCCCTGATTGACGGCATCCGTCAGCGCATACCCGAATGTGCTATTTCTCAAGATATGATCACAGGCTTTCCTTCCGAAACGGAGGAAGACCACCAAGACACCCTATCACTTATGGAATATGTCAAGTACGACTTCGGCTTCATGTTTGCTTACTCGGAGCGCCCAGGTACCTTAGCAGCCCGTAAGATAGCCGATGATGTACCTGAAGAGGTCAAAAAGCGCCGCCTGACTGAAATCATAGACCTTCAACAAAAGCACAGCCTCTACCGTACCCAAGCCCAAGTAGGAAAAACCGTAGAGGTGCTCATAGAGGGCAATTCCAAGAAATCCGACCAAGAGTGGATGGGGCGCAACACCCAGAATACAGTGGTCGTATTCCCTAAGGAACAATATAAGGTAGGCGATTTTGTCAATGTAAAAATAACCAATTGTACCTCTACCACCCTCATAGGGGAAGCGGTAGGGTATAGCAATATGAACTAATATACATAATCCTATGACAACAAAACTGATACACCCCTATTTCGGTGCCTTAGACACTTGTGCTGTGGAAGGTGTAAGCAAAGATGATTCTTATGATGTGCTTTGGGAACAAGAGATTCCTTACAAAGATAGTATTATCTGGGTATCTTTCTGGTTTTCCAAAGGAGACAACCTCCTGAAAGAGCGCCTAGATGCTTTTGAAGCCTTTATAAAAAACCTACCCAAGAGAGAAGAGCAAGCAAGAAAAGCCCTTATACAATATCTGAAAGAGCACCCAGACTATTTCAATCACTTTAAGGAAAAAACAAAAAAGGCTCCCTGTGATATCGAAACTTTCGTTAGTGAATTAGAGTTAGATATTATTGATTTTTGGTATCCCCAAGAGGAAGAGGCTGATGTAGATATGTATTTTGCACCTTATTATGGAGAAGATGTGGAAGAAGAGGAGGTCATCTCTATACAATTTGCCCTCTCAGGAGAAATTCTTTCTATAGATTGGGAGGAATAATTTTTTTATATAAAGTTTTTTTCATATCTTTGCCTTTCAAATAAAAACAGCTTTTCTTATGGAAAGAAATATAGGAAAGAAAGATAAGCAGATTCGCTTATTATTTGTAATGGTAGTAGCCATCTTAGGCGGATTCAAGCTCATCACCAACGATACAGTAGCCTCCATATTGGCAGTGATTTCTGTTGCTTTTATTGTTACGATCTTGCTGAACTTCTCCCCTATTTATAGGCTTTTTGGCATTAGCACTTATAAAGTGACAAATGACAAGCGACCAATGAATAATGACAAGTGACTAATGACCAATATGTCACTTGTCACTGTTGTTGGCTAATTGGCAAACGAATATACTGTGTCCTTTACCTAAATCATCATATATTTTCTCTATAGTAAGGCCTGCTTGTTCTGCGCAGCGGATCATATCTTGGGAATAGTACATCTTGCTATTGCCATTGGCCATTACCGAAAAGTAAAGACTGATTTGGGTAAGGCAATAAGCGCCTGTTTCATGCCTTTGCCTATCCCAATAGCTCTCCAATATATAGAGGCGGGTATGACTATCCATTGCTTGGGCAGCACGCCTTAGGATATGGGTTACTTGCTCAGGAGAGAAACAATCCAAGAACTGGCTCATCCAAATCACATCAAAGCCTTTGGGAAATACCACCTGTTCATCAAGAAGATTGGCAGGGTATTGCTTAATCCGCTCGGCACCCTTTTTGCCCTCAGTAGCTTTCTGCATCAGGGCGAGCTGCTGGGGTAAGTCCATAATAGTAACCTCTACCTCTGGATTATAACCTACACACTGCAATGCCCAGCGGCCTGTATTGCCTCCTACATCCAAGAGCTTGCCTACAGGGTTAGCAAAGACAATCTCCAATGCCTCTGCAAAAGAGTTATCCGAATAATAATGGTCAAAGGCGAACCACTTCTCTTGAGCCTCTTGAGGAAGCGACGAGAGCCCCTCATAGATTGTTGGCCAACTACCAAACACCTTAAGTCCCTCTGGTTTGCCTTCCTTGAGTGCCTCCTCCATATAAAAAAGACCTTGGTAACACACCTGATGAATAAACTCCATATTAATACGTACCGCATCATCCTTAAGCAAGAACCAGCCTGCCTTGGTCATTAGAAAGCGATCTTCCTTGACAATCACCGTTCCTATAGAAAGAGAGGCTTCCAAGAGTACCTGCACTGCATAAGGCGAAAGCTGCGTTTGCTGGGCTATCTCCTCTTGGGTGAGTCCTTCTGGATGAACGAACAAAGCCTCCAAGATACCGAACTTTACCATAAGGCGTGATACCTGAAAGACAACAGGAGCAAAGGCTATTTCATGAGCTAGGTGCTGTGCCTCTTGGGCTGAAAGCTGCTCTTGGGTATATTGTTTGGCAACAAGCGGGGTCATTTTCATAGGGTTACGTTTATGAAGTGGATTTTCCGAGCAAAAGTACATATTTTTTCAGAAGCGACCAAATTTTATTTGTCAATTAGCTAATTAGACCTCTTGTCTATTGAATGATTATCTAATTAACTAACTTATTATCAAACTATTATTTCTACTTTGTAAAAAAAATCAATTTTACTTTTCGTATTTACAAATAAATTCCTATCTTTGCACTTCATTTAGCATCTTTCCTTTTTAGGTAAAATAAGTGTTATATTAGAGAATAGCAACAATATTAAGAAAGCAAAAAGTTTGCTCTAATACAATGTTTAACATGTTAAAAACATATAATAATGCTTTTTAACTTGTTAAATTACATATTGTTGTGAAAAATTACTTGTATAATTTCAAAAAAAATTGTACTTTAGCCGCGAATTTTCAAAGATTATAAATATAAATTAAATTTCAAACGTATGAAAAGAATTAAAATTTCATTAGCGTCCTTAGCATTGATAGCTACTGTAGGTTCTGTGCAAGCGCAAGATGAAAACAACAAGTGGTCTATAGGGTTTGGAGTAAACACTGTTGACATCCGTAGCCCTCATGACTTTGGTAAATTCCTCAAAGACTGGGGTGGACCAAGTGACTTGAATGTGCTTCCTGCCATTACTAAACTTTCTGTAGCTCGCTACATTGGCGCTGGCTTCTCAGCTGAAGTAGATGGTTCCTTGAACAAAATCAAAAAAGGATTTTGGGGCAAAAGTGAAGACGAATCTTTCTGGGCTGTAAATGCACAAGCTAAGTATGCCCTTAGAAGACTTGTAACTACTGAGTCAGGTTGGTTTGACCCATACTTGAAACTTGGTGCTGGTTATGCTTCTTATACAAGCACATACACTAACGAAGATAGTGGTGTGAAATTACTTGCTGGCGGTGGTATCAACTTCTGGTTCACAGATCACCTAGGTCTTAATGTACAAACTGGTTACAACCACGGTTTCCAAAAAGATGGTACCGACTATTTCCAACACTCTGCTGGTATCGTAATCAAATTTGGTGCTAAAGATACTGACAAAGATGGTATTCCTGACAAAGACGATGCTTGTCCAGATGTAGCTGGTCCTAAAGAATTCAACGGATGTCCTGATACTGATGGTGACGGTATTCCTGATAAAGATGATGATTGTCCAGATGTAGCTGGTCTTAAAGAATTCAACGGATGTCCTGATACTGACGGCGACGGTATTGCTGACAAAGACGATGCTTGTCCTGAAGTAGCTGGTCTTAAAGAATTCAACGGATGTCCTGATACTGATGGTGATGGCGTTCCTGATAAAGATGACAAATGTCCAGATGTAGCTGGTCCTGCTGAAAATGGTGGATGTCCTTGGCCTGATACCGATGGCGACGGTGTACTTGACAAAGATGACCTATGTCCTAACGAAGCTGGTCCTGCAAGCAACAATGGTTGTCCAGAACCTAACGATGATGACCAAAAACGCTTGAACCAATATGCTAAGACTATCTTGTTTGACACTGGTAAAGCTACTATTAAGTTCCAATCTGCTGAAGTATTGAACCAAATCATCAACGTTCTTAAGAAATTCCCTAAGAGCCGTTTCCGTATCGAAGGATACACTGATAGCACAGGTAATAAAGCTAAGAACATTACACTTTCTCAAAACAGAGCTGACGCAGTAAAAATATACCTCATCCAAGGTGGTATCGATCAAAGCCGTCTCGAATCAAAAGGTTATGGCCCTGAAAATCCTATCGCTTCTAATAAGACTAGGAAAGGTAGAGAGCTTAACCGTCGTGTAGAAATCAACCTAATAAAAAAATAGTTTGACACTTCTCAACAAAAAAGGTTACCCCAAAAAGGGTAGCCTTTTTTTATGCTCCTATGTATACCTAATATTATATGTTTTTTACACTCTTATAGGAAAAATTCCTACGAAAATATTTCCTTTTTTGAGAAAAAAAACCTATCTTTGCGTTACTTTTTTATCACTTTCATTTATGAAAAAATATTTTTTTACTTTCGGTGCCTTGCTATTGTCCTCCTCTGTAGCTATGGCGCAAAAAATCAAATTTGAAGAATACGACTTGCCCAATGGGCTTCACGTAATCTTGCATCAGGACAACTCAGCTCCTGTGGTTACTACCACTGTTATGTACCACGTAGGGGCCAAAGATGACCTCCCTGGCAAATCAGGCTTTGCCCACTTCTTCGAGCACCTGCTCTTTGAGGGAACTAAGAATATCCCTAGAAGCCGTTGGTTTGACATTGTTTCTTCCCATGGGGGCGACAACAACGCCTTTACCGATGTAGATAAAACCTACTACTACGAGACCCTCCCCTCCAATAGCCTACAACTTGCCCTCTGGATGGAAGCCGAACGTATGCTACACCCTGTAATTAACCAAATCGGGGTAGACACCCAGAAAGAGGTTGTCAAAGAAGAAAAACGCGAAGGTACTGACAATGTGCCTTACGGAAAAATCATCTACATGCCTGTGGTGCAAAATCACCTCTTCGACAAGCACCCCTACAAGCACCCTACCATAGGAAGTATGGAGGACTTGAACTCAGCTAAGCTCGAAGACTTTATCCACTACAATCAGCGCTATTACAACCCTAACAACGCCGTACTAGTAGTAGCTGGAGACTTCCAAAAAGATCAGGCAAAAAGCTGGATAGAAACTTACTTCGGCCCTATCCAAAACCATGTAGACAAGCCTGTACGCAACTACACTATGGATGCTCCTATCACCCAAACCAAAAAGGTAACCGATTATGATGCCAATATCACCGCTCCTGCCAAAGTGTTGGCTTGGCGTACGCCTAAAATGACCGAGCAAGATGCCCGTGTTATGGACTTCATTCAGGCAATCTTAGCCAACGGAGAAAGCTCTCGCCTCTACAAGAAAATGGTTGAAGAGAAAAAAGAGGTGCTCCAATTCATCTCCTACACTTGTAACTACGAAGATACAGGTATTCTTATGATTGCTGCTGTAGCACAAGATGCGCCTTTGGAACAACTTACCAAGGATATGGACGAGGAAATCACACGCTTACAGAATGAACTTATCTCTGAAAAGGAATACGAAAAGCTCCTCAACCTCTTCGAGACTACTTATGTAGCTACCAACTCCAATGTACAAGGTATCGCTTACTCCCTTGCGATGGATTACACCTTCTTCAAGGACACCAACCTTATCAATAAGGAATTGGATCTTTACCGCAAGGTAACCCGCGAAGACATTCGTCGTGTGGCCAAAAAGTACCTCAATGCAAACCAACGTTTGGAGATCGATTATCTCCCTGAAAAAAAGTCCAACTAAAAAAACACTTCCATGAAAAAAATATTTCTCTCAAGCATTGCCTTGCTTGCCCCTCTTTTCTTGTCAGCACAGATTGACCGCGACAAGATGCCTGAACCCACTCAATTGCCTTCGTTTACCTTGGGTGATCCTTATATAAAGAAGCTCCCTAATGGCCTTACCCTCATGGTAGTGGAAGACCATAAGCTCCCCCAAGTCTCCGTAAGCCTTACCCTTGACCGTCCACCTATCGATGAGACTCAAAAACCAGGGATGTATTACCTTACCTCCGAGCTTATGGGAGGCGGTTCTAAGACCATTTCCAAAGAAGCTTTCGTAGAAGAAGCCGATCGCTTAGGAGCTACTGTATATATCACTGTAGATGGAGGTTCTACCTACTCACTTACCCGCTATTTCCCGCGCGTATTGGAGCTTTTCGCTGATGCGGCTTTACACCCCAACTTCACTCAAGAGGAATTGGACAAGGCTCGCGACAAAGCTATCGCTTCTCTTAAAGCCGATGAAAACAGCGCTCAGAGCATCATCTATCGCCTTAACAGCGCTCTTACCTATGGTAAAAACCACCCTTATGGAAGTTTCTATACCGAAGAATCTCTTAAGAAGATCACTCTTGATGATATTACCAACTTCTATAAGACTTATTTCTCTCCCTCTAGTGCCTATATGGTAGTGGTAGGAGATGTAAATACTGAGGAAGTAGAAAAATTGGTTATGAAAGACTTCCATGACTGGCTTCCTGCTACTCCATTACAGCTAAGCATCCCTACCCCTCGTGATGTACAATACACCCAAGTGAACCTAGTGGATGTGCCTACTGCTGTACAAACCGAAATCAGTGCCTTCAACCTCTATCCACTTAAGATGAGCGACAAGGACTATTTCGCCGTGAGAGTACTCAACCAAATCCTCGGCGGGGACTATGGTAGTTATATCAATATCAACCTACGTGAACAGCATGGCTATACCTACGGAGCACGCTCTTACATGGGTACTAACCGATTTACCTTGGCCAACTTCTTCGTATCAGTCAGGGTACGTAACGAAGTAGCCGCTAAGTCCGTAGTGGAAATCCTCAAGGAAATCAAGCGTATCCAAACAGAGGATGTAAGCGAGCAAAAACTCAAAGAGGTAAAAGGACAGCTTATCGGTAGCTTTGTGATGTCCACCCAATATCCTTCTACCATAGCCAACCTTGCGGTAACTCGTGAGATTCAAAACCTCCCTGCTGACTTTTATAGTAACTACATCAAGAATATAGAAGCCGTAACCGTTGCCGATGTAAAGCGTGCAGCTAACAAGTATATCAAATACAACAACTTGCGCTTTATCATTGTAGGAAAAGCAGACGAGTTTATCAAAGAATTGAAACAACTCAAACATAACGGAAAACCCCTTCCTGTGTTCTACTATGACAAATATGCCAATAAAATCAAATAATAGTGATGAGTGACTAATGACGAGTGACGAGTGACTAATGACAAATACCATAATAGGATTGGTCATTAGTCACTTGTCACTTGTCATTATTTTTGGTACATTTTTTGCTGTCATATTTCAAATCAAATTTTATACAAATGAAATCTTTCTTCACTTTCGCTCTATTAGGGCTATTGCTGACCTCTTGTGCCAGCATACAGGTAAGCTCAGACTTTGACAGCAAAGCACCCTTTGCCCAATACAAGACCTTTGCTTTCTTAAAAGAAGGCATTGACAAGGCAGAAATTTCTGATTTGGACAAAAAACGTATCTTAAGAAGTATCGAGAAACAAATGACTGAAAAGGGCTATACCTTATCGGAAACGCCCGATATTTTCATCAACTTCTTCACCCGCGAGCGCGAACGCCAAGATATCTACCAAAGTGTAGGCATTGGCTGGGGCTGGGGGCCTGTGTGGGGTAGTACCGTACAAGTGGCACCTACCGCTACCGAAGGTATCCTCTTTATAGATATTATTGACGGCAAACAAAAAGACCTTGTCTGGCAAGGCAAGGGCGCAGGTATCCTCTCCGAACGCGCCAACAAAGACGAACAAATAGACAAGTTTGTCAGCGAGATCCTTAAACAGTATCCTCCAAAAGTCAACGACTAGTGACCAATGACTAACGACTAGTGACTAGTGACCAATGATTAGTGACTAGTGACTAACGACTAGTGACTAGTGATTAATGGCTAATTGTTGCATTAGTATGCGGTTTTCAAGTGTTAAATACAGTTAATGCTATTGGTGAAATTTCACATAATCACCCCCTGTTGATAGCGCAACCCCTTGTATTTAAAGGGAAAAGTGCGTTAAAAAAGAAGTTATCAACAAATGAAAAAAAAATAAAAAAATGCTTTTTGTCTCAAAAAAAAGTAGTAACTTGCGCCAAAATTGAACAATTAGAAAATTTTATTTAGAAATGGACATGCAAAGTTTAAAAAGACCTATGTTAGCCTCTCTTTTAGCGGCAACGTTCCTTGTGGGCTGTGGCAGTAAAAATGGTGGTGACAAAAACACTTCTAGTGCTACAGGTTGGAAAATCAATGCTAAAGAAGGTGGCTTTCAATACAACACAAATTTCAAAGAGCAAGTAACTGGACCTGGATTGGTATTCATAGAAGGGGGTACCTTCACTATGGGTAAAGTACAAGACGACGTGATGCATGACTGGAATAACACCCCTAGCCAACAGCACGTACAATCCTTCTATATGGATGAGACAGAGGTTACTAACAAGATGTACATGGAGTACCTTGACTGGCTCAAACAAGTATTCCCGCCTGAGGATAAGGACGGACACTATAAGAATATCTACTTAGGTGCACTGCCTGATACCCTTGTATGGAGAAGCCCTTTGAGTGCCAACGAAACCATGGTTACCGACTACTTGCGTCACCCTGCCTTTGCTAACTACCCCGTAGTGGGTGTAAGCTGGGTACAGGCTGTGCAATTCAGCTCTTGGCGTACCAACCGTGTGAATGAGGCAATCCTCGAACAAGACGGATATATCCAAAAAGGTTCTCGCTACCAAGTAGATGCTGAAAGTACTTTTAGTACTGATACTTACTTAAATACTCCTGAAAACTCTTATGGTAGAAAGGTAACTGAGTTCGCTGGTAAAAAAGCGACCAACAAGGACGGCAATACAACCTATGCAAAACAGACCGAAGGTATTCTCCTTCCTGAATATCGCCTCCCTACCGAAGCCGAATGGGAATATGCAGCCAAATCGCTCAATGGTATCCGTGAATACAACAGTATCCGCGGACGTAAGAAATATCCTTGGGCTGGTCGCTATACTCGTAACGGACGTCGTTCTGTAATGGGTAACCAAATGGCTAACTTCAAGCAAGGCCAAGGGGACTACGGCGGACTTGCTGGATGGAGCGAAGATAGCGGTGATATCACCTCTGCTGTAAAAACATTTGAACCTAATGACTTTGGCTTGTATGATATGGCTGGTAATGTAGCCGAATGGGTAGCCGATATATATCGCCCTCGTGTAGATGACGAACTTAGTGACTTCAACTACTTCCGTGGCAACGTGTATACAAAGAACAAAATCGGTGAAGATGGTAAGTTTGTTGTAATTGATGCACAAACCATTACTTATGATACCCTTAGCAACGGACGTATCTACGCTAAAAACCTTCCTGGACAATTGGCCAAGGTAGCCGTAGACGAGAATGAAACCTATCTCCGTTATAACTTTACTACCGCTGATAACCGTAACTTCCGTGATGGAGACCGCGTATCAAGCAAGGAGTATGCGAAACTTACTCGTGAGAGAACTGAGGCAAGTTTTGATTCGCTCAATGCTAGCCAAAGAGCCAACGTATCTCGTACTATGTATAACTCACCTAACCAAAAGGTTATTCCTGACGGGCAAGGAGGTATCGTAAAAGTATATGACCGCTCTAATGATCGTACCACCCTTGTGGATGACGAATCTCGCGTGTTCAAAGGAGGTTCTTGGAAAGACCGTGCTTACTATATAGACCCAGCACAACGTCGCTTCCTCCCTCAGTATAGCGCTACTGACTACATCGGATTCCGCTGCGCTATGAGCCGTGTAGGTAGTAAATCTAAGAAAGGTAAAACTTCCAGAGGATAATATAAATAAAATTTTCAATTCCATAGATAAAAAGCTGCCCAAAAGGCAGCTTTTTTAGTGACTAGTGATTAACGACTAACGACTAGTGATTGGTGACTAACGACTAGTGATTGGTGATTAATGTGGAACTCAAAACTAAAAATTCAAAACTAAAAACTAAAAAAACTTCTTTACTTTTCTTTGAAAAAGTCGTATCTTTGTGGTTTGGAAATTCATTAAAAAAAATACTATAATCATGAGCACATCTGTAAGTTCCGATACTTCTAAGAAGTTTCAAAATTACATGGTAGAAACGGCTAAAAAACTGCAAAAACGCATCGTACTTCCCGAAGGTGAAGACAAGCGTATCCTTTCAGCAGCGGCAAAACTCGCCGAAGACGGATTGGCTTACCTTACCATTCTTGGAGAACAAAACCAAGTGCTTGCCCGCGTAGACGAATTAGGCCTTAATTGGACTCCTGAACGTATCCAAATCGTCTCTCCTAAGAAAAGCCCTAACTATGAGGCTTATTGGAAGAAACTCTACGAAATTCGCAAGGAAAAAGGCATGACCGAAGCACAAGCCCAAGAGCTTATGCTGGATGTCTCTTACTTCGGTACCATGATGGTATTCATGGGCGATGCCGACGGAATGGTTTCAGGTGCGGTAAACTCCACTGCCCACACCATTCGCCCTTCTTTACAGTTTGTCAAAACTAAGAAAGGGGTAAAGACTGTTTCTTCTGTCTTCTTTATGATCTTGCCTGATCGTGTATTGGTATATGGTGACTGTGCAGTAGTACCTAAGCCTACTGCAGAGCAATTGGCTGAAATCGCGATCACCTCTGCCGAGTCCGCCAAGGCTTTCGGTATAGAGCCTAAAGTAGCGCTCTTGTCCTACTCTTCAGGTACTTCAGGAAGCGGAGAGGACGTAGACAAAGTACGCGAAGCCACTGAGCTGGTAAAGGCACAACGCCCAGACCTACTCGTAGAAGGCCCTATCCAATACGATGCAGCGGTAGATGCTACCGTTGCCAAACAAAAGATGCCAGATTCTCCTGTTGCTGGCCAAGCTACTGTACTTATCTTCCCTGACCTTAACTCCGGAAACATCACTTATAAGGCCGTACAGAGAGAAACACACTCTATCGCTATAGGCCCTATGCTACAAGGCTTACGCAAGCCTGTAAACGACCTTAGCCGTGGGGCTACTGTAGCGGATATTTACAATACAGTACTTATCACTGCTATCCAAGCAGGAATGCAAGAATAATTTGTTTTTCTATCATGTTACACAAAGAGAGAGGCTGCCCGTGGGGCAGCCTCTCTTGTTAAATGTTATAATCATCTATTAAAACTGATCATGAGGAAAATCCAATGCCTTTATTTTATCTTTGTATAATGGAGCTGCTATATTCTTATAATCATCTACTTTTTCAGAGAAAACATAGATATTTTGTATAGGTGTTTGTACAAAAACACTATTACCTATAGCAAAAGCTGTTTTATTACGGATAATAATGCTATGTAAGCTAGCACAGTTACCAAAGGCTGCATTCCCCAAGCTATTTACACGTTCAGGCAAAATCACTGTATATAATTTTACACAAGTTGAAAATGCTCCATCACCTATAGAGGTTACAGACTCAGGAATTTCAATGATTTGTAAGCGTACACAACCTTCGAAGGTACCATTTTCTATCCTAGTAATTCCTTCAGGAAGTTCTACAGATTTTAATCTATCACACATTCTAAATGCTGAGTTTCCTATCTCTGTTACTTTATCGCCAACAATAATAGTAGTAAGCTGATAATTAATATTATTAGCTTGTTTATCAAAAGCTGCACTTCCTATCTTTGTTACTTCTCTCAATCTAGGATCCGCATTCATATCTATATGGCGAGTTTTCGGATTAAGCCATTTTACTAAAGTCTTTCCATCTTCACTAAGCTGATAGTCTGCCGATAGTATTTGGTTGGTTCCTAAATAGATTCCTGTAGTAGGCCAGCCTGCATCGGTTTTAGGGCCGTAGAAGATCTTAGCCGCTTTGTCTATAAAATAGTCTCCTTTTACCCCATCTGTAGCTTGAGGTGCACGGTCTTCGGCTAAGATTTTGGAACCAGCGGCACCATTTTGACCATTAGTGCCATTTTGACCAGGGGTTCCCTGTTCTCCACGAGCGGGTTTACCTGTATCACGATTATCTACCCACCAGTTGCCATTAGGTCCTATATAGGGCGTAAAACCATTATTGCCATCGCGCCCATTAGTTCCTGGAATACCTCTTTCTCCTTGTGCTCCACGAGCGGGCTTACCTGTATCTTCATTTCCTACCCACCAGTTGCCATTATCTCCAATGCGTGGTGCAGCTCCATTTTGACCATCACGACCAGGTTGGCCATCTTGACCTTTTTGCCCTTGGGTACCACGAGCAGGCTTACCAGTATCTTCATTTCCTATCCACCAATTACCATTGTCACCAATGCGTGGAGTGGTTCCATTCTGACCATCACGCCCAGGTTGGCCATCTTGACCTTTCTGCCCTGGGGCACCTTGTGCTTTTACACCTAAGTCAGTATTACCTACCCACCAATTACCATTCTCTCCTATACGTGGAGATTCCCCATTAGTCCCATTTTGGCCATCACGCCCAGGTTGGCCATCTTGGCCATTCTGTCCGTCCTTACCATCTTTTCCATCCTTACCAGGCAACCCTTTGAGGTCAAGAGAGGGTTCGCCCCATGCTCCTTGAGTTTTAGGGCCGTAGAGTTTGGCATTTGTTAAATCTAAATAATAATCTCCGTCCTCTCCCTTGCCATTGTCTGGCTGGCCTTGCCCTGAGAGTATAGGGCGACTTTGAGAGACAATCTTCTCGCGAATTACCTCTGCTTCCTTACTACAGCTAGCAATTAACACACTCGCTACCAATAGGGTAGATAAATACTTTCTCATTGTTTTATAATTTATATCTATAATTGTTTATTTCGGGCGCAAAGATACGATTTTCTATTTATTGAAAAAAATTAACTTTTCAACAAAAATCAGTGGTTAGTTGTTAGCAATTAGTTGTTAGCTTCTAACCACTAATCACTAAAATACTGCTACGGCACGTACAGGAGAACCTGTGGCTTTTCTCCAGTGCGGAAAAGCAATAGCGATGACAGCCCCTATAGCAGGACATTGGTCTAAGTTTGCCATATTTATGCCTTTCGTCCCTACAACAAGGCTAAAAACTCAGCACTACCCCATATAGTGGGGTACCATCCCAAGCAGTGGAGCTGGAGAGGTTCCACTGGTACTTCTGGGCTGTTTTGAACCGATAATCGGAGGTTTCAATACGTGATTTGGCAATATTCTTCCCAATAAGATACCCCATAAAGAGTGCTATAGGATAGTCCGAAGCCCAATGTACTTTGCTCTGCATCATCTCAAAGGACATAAGCGCCAAAGCGGTATAGCTCACGGGCTTGATCCACTTATAGTCCTTATAGTTCTCTGCCAATACGGTAACAGCTGCCATGGCTGTGGTCAGGTGTCCCGAAGGCATAGCATCGTAGCGGGAGGTGTTGTGCTGGTACTCCGCTATGCTGGGAGCAAACCTCCAAGAACTATGCCAATTTCCTTCTCTTTCAGTAATAAATGGACTTTCCCTGCCTGTGAGGCGCTTGATAGGTTGTACAAATACGCCCGTAACGAGTATACTCTCAATGAGTTGCATTGCGGTACTTTTAGCCCTATAATCATCGGTAATCAGTCCATAGGTAGCCAATCCCCCACTGATAATGATAAAGGTAGTACCATTACCTATGAAATACAAGGCCGAATTGACATCGGCTGGGACGATCTTGAGGAAACCTAATTTCTTATAAGTATGCGCCTCATTTAGTCCCATGCTTTCACCAAAACTACGGCTCTCTCGAATCAGCCAAGGGTCGGCAGGAATAAGAGCAGCAGTAGCTCCCAATGCCGCAAGCCCATACGGATAATAAGGCTTAGCCACAAAATCCTTGAGGGTATTAAGGGCATTGCGGGGCGCCTTATTAACCAAATCCCAAAGCTTTGGTTTTTGATAGGTAAAATAGAGATCAGGTTCTATCTGATAATGAGCCCCATCGATTTCTTTAGGTATCCAATTTTCGTCTACAGGAATGGTATCAGACAAAGCCCCCATCACGGCCTCCTGTGCAGTCATGGTATTGATACAGAGAAGAGAGAAGAATAAAAGGAGAGTAAGGGCGAATTGACATTCGCCCTTACGTTGTTTGTTATTAGTCATTGGTCGTTTGTCACTATTTAAGGATTCCCTTTTTGATAAGTGCTTCAGCAATCTGGATGGTGTTAGTGGCAGCCCCTTTGCGGAGGTTATCTGCTACCACCCATAGGTTGAGGGTTTTAGGCTGAGACTCATCGCGACGTACACGACCTACAAACACCTCGTCCTTGCCATGTACATAGATAGGCATAGGGTAGGTATTGGTATCGGTATTGTCTTGCAAGACTACCCCTGGGGCATGTGCCAAGAGCTTGCGCACCTCAGCCAAATCATACTCTTGCTCAAACTCCACATTGACTGACTCACTATGGCCGCCTACTACAGGAATACGTACTGCCGTAGCGGTAACTTGTATGGAGTCATCGGCAAAGATTTTTTTGGTTTCTCTAACCAATTTCATTTCCTCCTTGGTATAGCCATTTTCCTCAAACACATCGCAGTGAGGAATAGCATTGCGATGGATCGGATAGTGGTACGCCATAGGCCCTTCTATGCCCTGATATTCGTTTTCCAACTGCTTTACGGCTTTCACCCCTGTTCCTGTGATAGACTGATAGGTAGAGACCACAATACGCTTGATACCAAATTTGCGCAAAGGTGCCAAAGCCACAAGCATTTGGATCGTAGAGCAGTTCGGATTGGCAATAATCTTATCCTCTGCGGTAAGCACATCGGCATTGATTTCGGGGATCACGAGCTTCTTAGTCGGATCCATACGCCAAGCCGAAGAGTTATCCACCACTACGGTACCCACTTGGGCAAACTTAGGTGCCCATTCCTTAGAGGTATCGCCCCCTGCAGAGAACAAAGCCACATCGGGCTTGAGGGAGATGGCTTGGGTCATACCCACTACTTTATATTCCTTCCCCTTGAAGGTAATGGTTTTTCCTACCGATTTCTCGGAGGCTACAGGAATGAGTTCTGTTACTGGAAAATTGCGCTCGGCCAAGACTTCCAGCATCACATTGCCTACCAGTCCGGTAGCGCCTACTACGGCTACTTTCATAATATTTCTTTTTTATGTATAATCAGGCAAAAGTAGGAATTTTTTCTCTGACAAACAAAATATTTCTTTTATTCTTTTAAAAGATGTAATTTTGCACCCTGAAATATGCAACAACATCATGCGGACAAAATCCATCAAACAAAATAAAATCAATGTCGTTACCTTAGGGTGCTCCAAGAATGTATATGATAGTGAGGTACTTATGGGACAACTCAAGGCCAGTGGCAAAGAAGTAGTACATGAGGACAAAGGAAACATCGTGGTAATCAACACCTGCGGCTTTATCAATAATGCCAAAGAAGAAAGTATCAACACCATTCTGGAATATATCCAAAAGAAAGAAGAAGGCCTTGTGGATAAGGTTTTTGTTATGGGCTGTCTTTCAGAGCGTTACAAACCTGATTTGCAGAAAGAAATACCCGATGTGGATCAATATTTTGGTACCACAGAACTCCCTGCGCTGCTCAAGGTATTGGGTGCCGACTACAAGCACGAGCTCATAGGCGAGCGCCTAACGACTACGCCTAAGAATTACGCCTACCTAAAGGTATCCGAGGGTTGCGATCGCCCTTGTAGCTTCTGTGCCATTCCCCTGATGCGCGGTAGCCACAAGAGTATCTCTATAGAGAATTTGGTCGTGGAGGCTGAAAAATTGGCCAAAAAAGGGGTTAAAGAGTTGATTCTTATCGCACAGGACGTCACCTACTATGGTTTAGACCTATACGGCGAACGCAAATTGGCCGACCTACTCCGCGCCTTGGTCAAGGTAGAGGGGATAGAGTGGATTCGCATTCACTATGCTTTCCCCACTGGTTTCCCTAAGGACGTGCTTACTGTGATGAAAGAGGAGCCTAAGATATGCAAATACTTGGATATTCCGCTCCAGCACATTGCTGACCCTATCCTCAAGAGCATGAAGCGCGGCACCACCCAAGCCAAAACTACCCAGCTGCTCAAGGACTTCCGCGAAGCTATGCCTGAAATAGCCATTCGTACCACCCTGATTGTAGGCTATCCAAACGAGACAGAGGAAGATTTTGAACTGCTTAAGGAGTTTGTTCGCCAGATGCGTTTTGAGCGTTTGGGCTGTTTTACTTATAGCCATGAGGAGAATACCGCTGCCTATGAGCTGGAGGACAATATACCTGAAGAAGAAAAACAACGCCGTGCCTCCGAGATTATGGAAATACAATCCCAAATCTCTTGGGAGCTCAACCAAGCCAAGGTAGGCAAGACTTTCCGTTGCCTTATTGACCGCAAAGAGGGGCAGTACTTTGTAGGTCGTACCGAGTACGACTCCCCCGACGTGGATAACGAAGTCCTTATAGATGCCGCCAAGCACTATGTGAAAATAGGCGACTTTGCCGACATCTTAATTACAGAGGCTACCGATTTTGACCTATATGGTACACCAGTGAAAAGTGAATAGTGAAAAATGAAAAGTTTGTATAATTCCATACTATTACTGCTTGTACTTTTGAACAGTTGTAGGCTTCAAAGGGAGGCGCCTGTCAATGAGGAACCTACCCTTTTTAGCAGGCTGGGGGATAGTGACTTTTGGAAGGAGTGCTACTTAGAGACTTTTTGGAAAGAGGAAAAAGCAAAGTTTTTGAAATACTTTTATGAGGCTCCCTTAATTGATGAGCAGGATATCGCTCTTTTGCAATCCTTTATCAAGCCATGGTTGGATTTTTATCATATTGACCTTCATGAGGCGCGACTTACTCGTACAGAAGCGCATGTCCCTATCAATGCAGGGCAAGATAAGGAAAGTCTCTATTACCACCCTTTTGAGGCCGCAGATGATGTAGGTGATGATCTGTGTAACCTGTATTCCCCTGATAAGATGCGCTATGTCAATGAGTACAAAGGATGTGAGATCTCCGATGGCAAACTTTCTTTTAACATGGATGACAGTCAGAACATCAATCTCACTGACCGAAGGCTGCGTCACCATACCATGATCCTCTTTTTAGGTTCGCTTGAGGTATCTCATGATGTGTTTTGGAAGGATAACGATGTCTTTGCTATTGTTGGCTATTCAGAGGCTACCCTTAACGAATACTATATCTACCTTTTTGATATAAAAAATAGCCTTGTCAAGAAATATGAGATCCTTGACAATGGCTATACGCCTACTACTTACTACCCCTCCAATACTATCAAAAAAGCAATAGCTAAGGGCTATACATATAGTGACAAGTGACTAGTTATTAGTTGTTTGTCACTTGTCACTATTAAAGTCTTCCTCTGTATAATTCAGAAAATAGTCCAAGCCTATGACAGTTTGATACTCTTTGGGGAGCTTAGTCAGGTGTATTTCTTTTTCCTTGGTAGAACCATAGAGATTCCTACCCTTTAGGAATGTTTTACCCTTAGTGGTTGGATCGGGTAGGATATATTCCAAGGTATCCAACGCCTCTCCACGCCAACGATATTTATACAGCTCCACATGACCAGGCCAGCCATAACCTATCCCACGAACAAGATGCTCTTTAGGATAAAAAGTAGGGTTTATCAGTTCTATATAGGAAAGTTGTCCCTCCTTTTTCTCTGGGGAGAGGTAGAGGTAATAAACATCTCTCCTACAGCAACCCGAAGAAGGATAGAATCTCAGTGCAAAATCCTTAATCCCATCTCCATTGGCATCAAAGATAGTATCACTTGGGTCGGCCAGTAAAGGAAGACTCTCCGAGACTTTCTCCCTTACTGTACCTTTATGAAGGTCATACAGGTTTATCAAAGTCTCTGCTTGATCAAATGCATGAATAACCGCATAATAAGCCCCTTCAGTATATTTTCCCACCTTAATAGCAACCCCGATAGGAGCGTACCCCTCTTCTGCTGTATCAAAATCATAGGTATATTCCCCCTCCTTCCCATAAAGAGAATCTCTTATTTTCTGGAGCGCATCTGTCATGGCTTCCTTTAGGCGGCGTTCGTCTACATTCTCAGTGTCTTTCACTACAACAAGTGTATCTGAAACTTCCTCAGTAGAAAGCTCCTTTTGCTGCTTGGGGGAAGAGACGCACCCTATAAGCATAAGAAAAGAAAGAAAGCAGCTATATTTCATAAGATAGGCAGAAAAAATAATATGCCGACAAATATACAAAAAAATTTCAGCAAACGCCTTTTATTCATGATTTTTTTGTAATTTTACGGCCGTTTTATGTATTACGTATTTTTATGGATAAAAAGAAATTTTTGACCCTCACCACCACTGGGTTTGCGCTTTTTGCGATGTTTTTCGGGGCAGGTAACTTAGTGATTCCCCCCTATATAGGACTGAAGATGGGAGCGGCCAGTGGCGCGGCCTTTGTGGGCTTTTTCCTTTCAGGCATCTTTATCCCTTTCTTAGCGGTGCTGATGGTCAGCTCTGTAGGTACCACTTTCAGCGACTTAGGCAAGCGATTTCCTGCGCCTTTTGTCAATAGTTTGGTAGTGCTGACCATCGTGGTTTTTGGCCCTATTGTATGCGTACCTCGCTCAGGCTCCACCACTTATGAGGTAGCGATAGAGCCTTTTTTCCCCGCGGTAGGCAAGATCACCTTTGGAGCAATCTTCTTTGCCATTACCCTGTTTCTGGCCTTATCTCGTTCCAAATTGGTAGATATCATAGGGCGTTGGCTGACCCCGATACTATTCCTTTCCCTGATTGTCCTAATCGTAGAAGGTACTATGAATGCTCCCAAGGGACTCTCCGATAATGGAGTAGGATTCAGAGAGGCTTTTACCTTTGGCTTTTCCACAGGTTATCTCACTTTGGACGTGCTTTCAGGGGTGATTTTCTCAGGACTGATTATCTCGGCTATCATACAGAAGGGTTATAGTTCAGAGCGACAAAAACGAGAGATTACCATTCTTTCGGGTATCATTGCCGCAGGATGCTTGATATTTATCTATGGAGGTTTGCTGTATCTGGGGGCTACTTCCGATGTGGTTGCAGGAGAGAATGTCAAGTATATAGATATCCTCAAGCACATAGCCCACAATGGTTTGGGTAGCTATGGAGCGGTCATTATTTCAGTAGCGGTAGCCTTCGCCTGCCTGACTACAGCTGTGGCTATTGTCTCTGCTATGGGGGCGATATTTGAGACCCTCAGTCATGGACGTATTCCTTACCACTGGGGTGTATGGGCATGCTGTATTGTGTCCTTTGTGCTCTCCATCCAAAGTGTAGATGAGATCATCCACTATGCGGGTTATATCCTTGATTTCGTATATCCTATTACCATTGCCCTGACGCTCTTTATGCTCTTATTCGGCAAGCGGGTAAAGGCAAAGGCTCCTTATATCATAGGCGTGAGTTTTACAGCGGTTTTTTCAGCGATATTTGTTATAGGTAACCTTGTAGGCAGCGAAACCCTCAAATCCGTACAAATGAGCCTTCCTTTAGCTCAATACCATATAGAATGGCTGTTGCCTGCTTTTGCTGTATTTGGAATCACTTATTTAGTGACAAACGACAAGTGACTAATGACTAATGACTAATGACTAATGACTAGTGACTAGTGACTAATGACTAGTGACTAATAATAAAACTAAGGCCAAGGAGAGGTTCTCTTTGGCCTTTTTTTAATGACAAATTATAATCCCTGCTTTATAAGGCTCATTACATATTCCAAATGTTTGGTATCGGAGACTACTATTTGATAATCTCCATTACCATGATGCCCTAATTCAGAAATATCTTTAGTAAGATTCTTAGGATCTTCCAAATCTCCTTTCTTTACATTGATAAAGATTTTTAGGCCTTTACTCAAAATCTGGATATCTGCAATATTCTTTCTATCTTTTTTAAAAGCAATATATATTTTCTTAGGGACAACCACTATTTCTGGAGAAAGATTTAAAATAGCTTGCTTGAAATCATTATAGAGTTCTATGACCTCTTCTGTTTTTCCTTGGTAGAAATCTTCCTCTTCATAAGTTTTAATTTCCTTAGTAATTTCGGATAACTCAGTATCCTTTTCTGATGTTGAGGTAAGCTTTATGCTGGGAGCTGCTTGTGATTTCTGAACTCCATCTATAACAATGATGTTATTCTCAAATCGCTTTACCTCCCATAATTCTATATTCAAGTCCTTGAAATCCACTGCTTGTTTCTGTGTCTGATTAAAGGCGGGACTTACAAACACAATTTTACTTTGTGACCAATCCACTTCATTCTTTTTAAGGCTTTTATCCAATGCCTCATTGTATTCTAATACAAAATCTGCTTTATATTTAAGCAATGTATTAAGATAAGCCACACCTTGATCAAAAACACTATAGTTATGACCTCGCTTATATTCTATAATAACAAAAGCTCCGTTTTCTATATCAAAGGCAAGTGTATCTATACGCTGATTTTGAATAGAAAACTCTGACTTTACCAACTCTAATCCTGTTATTTGAAATAAATTCTTTTCAAATAATTGCTGTATCTCCTTTTCTAACTTGAAAGGAACTTCTCTGAGGTCTAACAAAGAGGATTTGTTATCTTGAAATAATAGCATCTTAAATAATCAATTGATTAGTAATATCTTATATAGGCACGAGCTACAAGCTCGCGCCAGCAAAGGGGTATGCAGTGGTTAGCGGTTAGTGGTTAGTAATTAGTGGTTAGTGATTAGTAGTTAGAAAAAATAGTAAAAAACCGAACTATTCAAAAGAATAATTCGGTTCTTGTAAAGAAGGCGGCGACATACTCTCCCACAAATTGCAGTACCATCTGCGCTAAAAGGTTTAACTTCTCTGTTCGGAATGGTAAGAGGTGAGACCTTTCGCTTTAACCACCTTAAATTTTTAGTGATTAGTGAAAACTAATAGTGAATAGTTCTTCACCACACTTGTATTTTA
>NZ_ALNN01000054.1:0-24816 GCF_000293175.1 Capnocytophaga sp. CM59 | reverse complement strand
TTCTATAACTTATTGAACCTCTACTACTTACTAACTCCCCCCTTGAGGGGGGGTAGGGGGGATGTTTTGAGAATCTGTAAGTTATAGAGCTTGCGAAACTTAAATTAAGACTTATACAAAGAAGCTACACTGCATAAACACACTAATTCTCCCCTCCTTCGAAAGGGGCTAGGGGAGGAACTAAGGGGATTTTGAAAAACAGCTTGCGAAACTTGAGTAAGAGAATATTAGAAATAAAAATATTTGAAAAAAATTTGGTGGTCTAAGAAAAAAAATATACTTTTGTGTCATGAAAAACTGATGCTTTTTTATCTTGGAAAAAAAACCATTAAAACTATATACCAAATGGAATATCGTATTGAAAAAGACACCATGGGTGAAGTGAAAGTGCCTGCCGATAAGCTATGGGGGGCACAAACAGAACGTTCTCGTAACAACTTCAAAATAGGGGCGCCTGCCTCTATGCCTAAGGAAGTGATCTATGGCTTTGCCTACTTAAAGAAAGCGGCCGCCTATGCCAATTTCGAGTTGGGCGTACTCTCCGAAGAAAAACGAGACTTAATAGCTAAAGTATGTGACGAAATCTTAGAAGGCAAATTGGACGATCAATTCCCTTTGGTCATCTGGCAAACAGGCTCTGGTACTCAGTCCAATATGAATGTAAATGAGGTGATCGCCAACCGCGCTCAGCTTCTGGCAGGGAGAAAAATAGGCGAAGGAGAAAAAGTGCTCCAGCCCAATGACGATGTGAACAAATCACAGTCCTCCAACGACACCTTCCCTACTGGTATGCATATCGCAGCCTACAAAATGGTAGTGGAGACTACCATCCCTGGTCTTGAAAAACTCAAAAATACCCTACAGAAAAAATCAGAGGCTTTCAAAGATGTGGTAAAAATAGGACGTACCCACCTTATGGACGCCACTCCCCTTACCCTCGGTCAGGAGTTCTCTGGCTATGTATCCCAAATAGAACATGGTATCAAAGCACTGAAAAATACCCTTGCACACCTAAGCGAATTGGCCTTGGGTGGTACTGCTGTAGGTACAGGTATCAATACGCCTAAGGGATACGATGTGGTGGTAGCCAAATATATAGCTCAATTCACTGGGCTTCCTTTTGTAACGGCTCAGAACAAGTTTGAAGCCTTGGCCGCTCACGATGCCATGGTAGAGTCTCACGGAGCGCTCAAGCAAATCGCCGTATCACTTAACAAAATAGCCAACGATATCCGCCTTATGGCCTCTGGCCCTCGTAGTGGTATCGGGGAAATCTTGATTCCTGCCAATGAACCAGGTAGCTCTATCATGCCAGGAAAAGTAAACCCTACTCAGTGTGAAGCTGTTACGATGGTTGCTGCTCAGGTGATGGGTAATGATGTAGCCATCAGTGTAGGGGCTACCCAAGGGCATTATGAACTAAATGTGTTCAAGCCTGTGATCTGTGCTAACTTCCTACAGTCCGCCCGCCTTATCGGGGATGCCGCTGTAAGTTTCGAAGAGCACTGCGCTTCAGGTATTGAGCCTAACTATGCACGTATCAAAGAGTTGGTTAACAATAGCCTAATGCTTGTTACCGCCCTTAACACCAAGATAGGCTACTACAAAGCGGCTGAAATCGCCAATACCGCTCATAAGAATGGCACAACCCTACGCGAAGAAGCAATCCGCTTGGGCTATGTAACCCCAGAGGAATTCGATGCTTGGGTGCGCCCTGAGGATATGGTAGGAAGCCTTAAGTAATTAGTAAACAAATAAATATATTTAAATAAATATGGCAAGTACAGCTGATATTAAAAAAGGATTATGTATCCGTTTCAACCATGACATTTACAAAATCATCGAATTTCTCCATGTGAAGCCTGGGAAAGGGCCTGCTTTTGTGAGAACAAAACTCAAGAGTGTTACCACAGGAAAAACCATTGACAACACTTTCTCTGCCGGGCACAAGATAGACGATGTACGTGTGGAGACACGTTCGTTCCAATATCTCTACCCAGAGGGCGAAGAGCTTGTATTCATGAACGTAGAGGACTTTAACCAAGTGCATATCCGCCGTGATATGTTGGACTACCCAGACTTACTCAAAGAAGGGGAAGTGGTAATGATTATATTCAATGCCGAAGATGAAACGCCCCTTTCAGTGGAGATGCCTGCCAATGTGATTCTTACTGTAACTCATGTAGAACCAGGGGTAAAAGGAAATACAGCTACCAATGCCACCAAGCCTGCAACGGTAGAGACAGGTGCTATTGTAAATGTACCGCTCTTTATCAACGAAGGAGACCGTATCAAAGTAGAAACTGAGAAGGGTACCTACGTAGAACGTATGAAGGACTAGTTTTCCTCCCTTAGCATAAGAGAACCTTTGAGCCATAGTGGCTCAAAGGTTTTTTCTATTTTAAGAAAAGTGTCATTTTCTCTTCTTCTTTCTCTCGCATCTGTTGGGATTCTTCGTCGGTTTTATCCTTATAGCCACATAGGTGCAGGATTCCATGCGCCATTACCCTGAGTAGCTCCGCGGAGAAATCCACCCCATAGGACTGGGCATTCTCCCGCACGCGATCTATAGAGATATAGATGTCACTTGAGAGCAGGTTATCCTTGCCATAGTCAAAAGTAATGATGTCCGTCAAGGTATCATGCTGCAAATAATCTACATTAATCTTGTGCAAGTAGGTATCATCGCAAAAGATATAGTTGATATCCCCTTCTTTTTTGCGTTCAGAGGCAATGATGAGTTGCACCCAACGACGGAAATCGGCTTCTTCCTGTGGCAATTCAAAAGGAAGCTCATAAAAAAAATGTATCATATAGTATAAAAGCGATTTTTCTAAAGCAAAAGTATAAAAAAAGTCTGAAAAGAGACTAATTTATTTTTCTAAAATAGCGGCAATATTACGTAAAATATCTTGTAAAGAAATGGTTTTTATGGATTTTTCATAACCTTCGGGATATTTGTTTCCAAAAACTGAAGTAGGCACCAAGGGGTACTGACGGCGGTCGGCCACAAGGCAATACTCCTGAGGCTGTCCGTAGGGGGCAAAACCAGCATAAGGGTGTGTAACCCCCCATAGGGTGAGGGTGGGCACCCCATAGTTGGCCGCCAAGTGGGCATTGCCACTGTCCATAGCCAGCATAAGGTCTAAGTGGGCGATCAAGGCCAACTCCTCCGCAAAGGTAAGCCTGCCTACCATGGGTTCTACATTGGGATAAGTGGGCAAGGTATCCACCAATGCTTTTTCTCTTGCTCCCCCACCGAAAATAAACAGTTTGCTCTTGGGATAGCACTCGGAGAGTGCTGCTATAACCTCTTTCATTTGTTCAAAAGGGTATTCCTTGCCCTTGTGAGAGGCAAAAGGAGCAATACCTATATTGGTATCAGCACTTAGTAGCGCCTTAATCGGCTCTGTAAGGGCTGGCTTGGGGGAGAAATAGTCCTTATCCCATACAATGGGGTAGCCTAAGCGCTCGAATACCGCTGCATACCGCTTATAAGAAGGTAATAGAGGTGTAAAAATCTTATTTTTACTACGGGTGAGTGCTTTCTTTTCTCGTCTGCCCTTGTCTATTTGCACAAAAGGAATAGCAGTAAAGGAGAAAAAAAACTTTAAGATATTTGTCCTGAGTACATTGTGCAAGTCGGCCACTTGGGTAATCCCCTGCCCTCTCAATGCCCTAAATAACCGATAGAGGCCTCGGATGCCCTTGTGAGCACCCTTGGTATCTATAGGAAAAACCGTGGTGCGGGGCAGGTGGGCAAAGAGGGGTGCAAAGAGCGGGCGGGTAAGGATGGTAAGTGTAAGCTGTGGGTACTGTGCAGTAAGTGCATTGAGCATAGGCAAAGAGATTGCCACATCGCCCATGGCAGAGAGACGAATGACCAGCAAGTGGTCGGAGGCGTTATTTTTCATCGGCTGAGCGGATTTCAACTAAGATAGGACAATGGTCACTGTGCTTAGCCTCTGGCAATATAGCGGCTCTTACCATACGAGAGGCCAAGGGCTTGGCTACCAAGCAGTAGTCTATACGCCAACCCTTGTTATTGTTACGGGCATTGGCACGGTAGCTCCACCAAGAGTAGTTATGCGGTTCTTTGTTAAAAAAGCGAAAGCTATCCACAAACCCACTCTTGAGAAAGTCGTCCAGCCACTTGCGCTCCACTGGCAAGAAGCCAGATACATTGGCATTGCGGACAGGGTCGTGAATATCAATCGCCTCATGACAGATATTGTAATCCCCACAGATAACAAGGTTGGGACGCGTCTGCTTGAGTGTATTGATATACTGCTGAAAATCAGCCATAAACTGTAGTTTATGATCCAATCGGTCAATATTTGTTCCTGAGGGTAAGTATAGGCTCATAACCGAGAGGTCGCCATAATCAGCACGGAGGATACGCCCTTCCTTGTCCATATAGTCTATTCCTGAGCCTATTTCCACATGAGTAGGCTGGATCTTGGAGAGAATTGCCACTCCGCTGTATCCTTTCTTCTCAGCCGAGTGGAAATAATGATAGGTGTAGCCTGCTGCCTCCAAAGGAGCCAAGCCTATTTGGCTTTCCAAGGCTTTAATTTCCTGCAAGCAGATCACATCGGGACTAGCAGCAGAGAGCCACTCCACGAAACCTTTGGTCATGGCGGCACGAAGTCCATTTACATTATAAGAAAATATTTTCATAAGACAATTTATTCATTTGTTAATTTGCTGACTCAAATCTCGCAATTTGTTTTTTGTAAATAATTAACGTGAATTCAACGCAAGCAAAATTATATTTTTCTCCCACAAAGCCAGCGAGTGCTCACAGCTGGGTATGTGAAACACGGATTTTCACAGAAAGAATGATATAACAACCCTCTTTAGCCACAAAAGGTATAAGTAGTATAAAAGAAAGATTCCTAAGATTATTATATCAAATATAGAGGTTTGTTCGCCTAATAATTGCCAGCGATTGCGGAAGCAAAAGGTTGCGAAAGAATAGTACCATAACAACACTTATAGGCGGCAAGAATACCGTAATACCAAATAGAACAGCTAATAATAAAGGATAATCTTTAAAATAAATCAGTCCCCCTGCTCCAAAATGGCTACCTATATAGACTTCGTCATAGGAATTAGGGTTATTTGTTCTCTTTTACGCCTATAAAAATAGCTACTTCAGAAGCATCTCCTTGCTGAGACTTCTCGGTGTAGCGTTCATAGTCATATACATAAGTACGATTGAGCGTGGCGTCATGATCCCAAATATATTGCCACATCGCCCCTACTGCCTGAGGCATGACACCTTTGGCTACAAACTTTTGAAAGGTTTGCTGAGGGAACTCCCTGCCCTCTAAGCCGTCGGGAATCGTGCTGAGCGTGGTAACTTCCACTCCTATCATACAAGTGTAAGGCTCAGTATAGTCCTTCTGGTAATCGGTGTAGATGCTGTAAATAGCATCGCTTACCTTATTGGGAATTTTTGCCAAAAGTTGCTCACTAAAAAAGCGTTGCCAAAGGTTCCCGATGTCTTGCATCGCTTGTCCGTTCTGATTGGTAGTGCGTACGCTGATTCCTATGATTTTCATTTTCTTTGTATTTGAATAATTTTTAACAAATTCTCTTTTAGCTTCTTACTAACTTGCCGATATTCTCTAAAAGTTAGTTTTTTTACCTACGAAATGCAATCCGAAGAGCAAATTTGTGTTACTTAATGATGTGTTTTCTCTTTAACAACAAAAGATATAGGTAGTATAAAAGAAAAATCCCTAATATGACTACATCATATATAGAGGTTTGCTCCCCTAATAATTGCCAACGCTGACGAAAGCAAAAGGTATAAACGTCTAAAAGCAACATTGCTACAAGTGCGCACATCATTATAGAAGTGGCGACCTTTTTGCGAAACAACAACACCGTAATAACACTTATAGGAGGCAAGAATACGGTAATACCGAATAAAATAGCTAATGCCAAAGGATAATTTTTGAAATAAATCAGTCCTCCTGCTCCAAAATGGCTGCCGATATACGCTTCATTGTAGGTCATTGTATGACAAAAATCATTGATACCTACGCAAGTAATCAGTAAAAACAATACGCTAAAGATCCAAATAGTAATATTCTTTGTCATTTTCTTTTTATTTAAATAGTTTTTAATAAATTCTCTTTAACTCCTTACAAACTTGCCGATACTCTCTAAAAGTTAGGGTTTTTCTTCCTTTTAATTAAAATACCCTACCTCTCTTGTTTTATAAACACCCTTTACGATCTGCCAACAAACATCATAGCCCCCTGCTCCTGTACCATTTTGAGCCTCTATATAGATAATATCGTCTTCTTTGTCATAATAAACGGATGTTTCACTAAAGGCAGGTACATACATATCACTATAAGCACTTTTAGGAATATTCACTTGTTTGCCATTAATACTCACCACAAAATTCTTATATTCCGTCTCTGGCTCAGAGCCATCAGTTCCTTCAAAAGGTTTTCCATCTATTTTGTATTCGTAATGGTCGCCTTTGTTTTCTTTGGTAAAGGTATGTTTTTTCTTATCGTATTTTTGAGCAGTAAGCTCTACACGAATTCCCATACCTGAAAAAGTAATGGCATTATCGCTTTCTTTTTCTTTCTTAATGGAAAGAAATGTATAAGTAGGTTTCAGTCTGCTGTTATGAATATACCCTTTATCTATGTAATACCACTTACTTATATCTTCATCAGCATGAAATA
Source organism: Capnocytophaga sp. CM59 (assembly GCF_000293175.1). Taxonomy (NCBI): domain Bacteria; kingdom Pseudomonadati; phylum Bacteroidota; class Flavobacteriia; order Flavobacteriales; family Flavobacteriaceae; genus Capnocytophaga; species Capnocytophaga sp. CM59. Next base: position 18,103 of record NZ_ALNN01000054.1, on the reverse strand, counting down.
TATAAACAAGTTTATTATTAGGGAGTGTCCCCAGTATTTTACTTTTGACGCTTTCCTTTTCACGGATATTTACATAACCATCTTTGTCCTTTACCACAAAGAACTGACCAAAGGCACACTGAGAAATTAATAGAAATAAGAATACCATTCGCTGCATAGTCTATTTTTTTTGATTGTTCAATTAAATAAAAAAATCATCAATATTTATTTCATTAGAGGTGTACTCATTCCCATATAAGTCCTTAACTACAGCTCTTAGAGTAGCACCTTTGCCTTTTAGTCTTGCTAATTCGTTTATTTTATCCCATAAATGGTAAGATATTGTATCCTTATCTTCTTCTATAAAGCTTACATCCCTAACATGTACAGGATTTTTCAATTCAAATATTGTTTTTTCAGCTCTTGGCTGAAGAATTTCAAAGATAGGTTCGCTAAATTTGCTATATTCCTTATCTGTATCGCTTATAATGACATTTATTACCCAACTAGGGATTTCATCAGGCGAAAATTCTTTGAAACTTGTTAGAGATACTTTTGTCTTTTCCATAGTTTAATCAATACTAAATTTTCAAAAACAAGGACTTATTCTTGAATTTTTCGAATGAAATAAATCTTGTTGCCATTTTCTTGTCTTTTTTAATGGTTAAACAAATAATTTTAGTATATTTCTACTTTATATTGTGTCCTACGGACTTAATTTTGGTTTCTATTGAGTTAATATTAGTCTTTTTGGGGTTGATATTGCAATATTCGGGGTTGATGTTAAATTGTTTAAAATAAATACACTATTTTTTCCTTACTAAAGTGTCAGCAACTTTATCAACTACCTCTCCGAAAAAATCATTTATACCATTTACATCTTTATGAGACATATTTTTATTTCCTGAAATAGGATTTCTATAGACATTATATACTGAACGAAGAATTAATTGATCTTTATTCTCTTCTGTTTTTAAAATATCAGCATAAGCCTTTATTGTTAAAGCAGTAGCAGATTTGAAAGCATACTCTTCTTGGTAGTTTCTTTCTTTATTATATTGAGCAATTGTATAATATAATAGAAAAAAGAAAGGAATAGTTTTTATGAAATTTACAACTATTATTTCCCAAGAATATGTTTTAGGTATTTCACCTAACCAACCAAAAATATTAGTAAAAATAGCTAACACAATACCAAAAGTTAATATTCCTATAATAATTACTGCCCATTTCCAAAATTCAAGAGGTCGATTTAGTTCTGTTTTTCGTTGTTTGAATGTTTCAAATAATGAAGCTCCTACTTCTCTTCCTATAAGAGCATCTAAATATTCATTTCTTTCCTCAAAATAATCTTCTTTATCCTTTACAAAAGAAAGACGCTTTTCAAATTCATCATTTTGAGACTTATAAAGTTTATTTTTTTCTTCAAGTTGTTCTAATAATTCTGTATAACTATCTTTAAGACCAGTAAATGTAGTTTTTGATTCTTTGTTAAGGTTTTCTATTCTCTCTTTTTCCTTTTCAACTTGTTCTAATATACTATCTATTTTGGCTTTATTTACATTCGAATCACTAAGTAAATCTGCTATTTCTTTAGCATCATTTCTTGCGCTAGTAAGATTAGCTTCTATTCCTCTTAATTCTGTTTGTTTTTGAGAATAATAACTATTAATTTCCTCGGTGGCAGATTTAATATTTTCTAATAATTCATCATAATGAGCCTTTAAATTATTCAAATTAGTCTCTAATAGAGATAATTTATTATTTCTTTCTGAGAAATCTATCTCTTCAAGAGGGTAAAATTTGTATTTTGATTTATCATAAAAACCATTTTGTAAAGTATATTGAATAAGCCAAAATAAAAATTTTTCAGCATCTGATAATTGATTATTGACTATATATGATTTTAAATTATTTATAACTTGATGTAAATTATATTGTCCTACATCAGGTATATTATAATTATATGGCAAAATAAATCCCTCACGATCAATCTCCTCTCTTATTTGTTTTAAAACTCTTTTTGTCAAAGAAATAAAATACCCAATATTTAATTGATCAATCTGTATCTTACTTATATTTTGCTCATTTTTATAGAAATTAGCTATTGTTTTATCAATATCCAAAGATAATAGTTCTTCTATGGAATTAGTTATTGAGACACACTGATTTAAATTCATCTTATACTTGGTTTAATTCTTCTTTTATCTAGCCAAAACTATTTACTTTTTTAGATTTTGGAAAAAAACTCTGGCAAAGCTCATCTAATCTCCTTTTATACAACGAACTTTGCCAAAGTGTTATTTGTCACTGGTCACTAGTCATTGGTCACTACCCTCGGTACATTTTCTCCCTCAATTCTTGAATATTCTTGTCGTCCATATACTCATCAAAGGTCATATAGCGGTCTATGATGCCACTGGGGGTGAGCTCGATGATACGATTGGCAACGGTTTGTGAAAATTCGTGGTCATGGGTGGTAAAAAGCACAGTGCCTTTGAAGTTCTTTAGCGAGTTGTTGAAGGCGGTGATGCTCTCCAAATCCAAGTGGTTGGTAGGTTCGTTGAGCATTAGCACATTGGCGCGCAACATCATCATACGGCTAAGCATACAGCGCACTTTCTCGCCTCCTGAGAGCACTTTGCAGTTTTTGAGGGCTTCCTCGCCACTGAAAAGCATCTTGCCCAAGAACCCGCGTACATATACTTCCTCGCGCTCTTCCTCTGTTTTTGCCCATTGGCGCAACCAATCCACTAAAGAAAGATCTTGAGTGAAGTAATCGGAGTTATCCACGGGTAGATAGGACTGTGAGGTGGTAATCCCCCATGCAAAGGTACCCGCATCAGGCTTGAGGTTGCCGTTGAGAATCTCATAAAAGGCAGTGGTGGCACGCGAATCTTTAGAAATCACGGCTACTTTGTCGTCTTTGGCCAAATTGATATCCACATTCTTAAACAATACCTGTCCGTCCACAGACGCAGCGAGGTTTTCCACATGTAGGATTTGGTCGCCCGCCTCACGGTCGCGGTCAAAGATGATGGCAGGATAACGACGAGAGGACGGTTTGATTTCCTCAATATTGAGTTTCTCCAACATCTTCTTACGAGAGGTTGCCTGTTTTGATTTGGCCACATTGGCACTAAAGCGCGCGATAAACTCCTGCAACTCTTTGGCTTTCTCTTCCGCCTTTTTGTTCTGCTGGGCACGCTGACGGGCTGCCAACTGACTACTTTCGTACCAGAAAGTATAGTTACCCGAATAATGATTGATTTTTCCAAAGTCAATATCCGAGATATGGGTACAAACAGCATCGAGGAAGTGGCGGTCGTGGGAAACGACAATCACTGTATTTTCATAATTTGCCAAAAAGTTCTCCAACCAGCCGATGGTCTCAAAGTCTAGGTCGTTGGTAGGCTCGTCCATGATTAGTACATCGGGGTTGCCGAAGAGGGCTTGTGCAAGAAGTACACGTACTTTGAGCTTGCCGTCCATTTCGGACATGAGGGTATAGTGCATATCCTCGGAGATACCCAAGTTGGAGAGCAGAGCGGCCGCATCGCTCTCAGCATTCCATCCGTTCATCTCATCAAACTGCATTTGTAGCTCACCAATACGTTCGGCATGTTCATCGGAATAGTCTGCATAGAGGTCGTCCATCTCTTTTTTGATTTTGGAGAGGACTTTGTTGCCCATAATCACGGTGTCAAGTACCGTATAGTCGTCATAGGCATAGTGGTCTTGTTCGAGTACCGACATACGCTTGCCAGGTTCGAGGATGACACGCCCAGAAGTAGGTTCCTGCTTGCCTGAAAGGATTTTCAAAAAAGTAGATTTGCCTGCTCCATTGGCACCGATGATGCCGTAGCAGTTGCCTTGTGTAAAGGTTACATTGACCTCATCGAAGAGGACGCGCTTGCCGAATTGTACGGATAAATTGGATACTGATAACATTGTTAATGATTAATGTTTAATGATTAATTGTTATTTAAAGATCTACGGTAAATATAACGTTGAGTTGCTTCTCTAAAGCATTTTTATAGAACTCTAAAAGTCCTTCGCTCCAGCCTAACAAATAGTTGAGATTGTCCTCATCTTTGGGAAGCGTATATTCTTCTTCAGGGATTTTATCAAAATTATTTTTGAGGGTCTCTTCAATAGGATTTTCTTGAATATAGTTGACTATTTCTTTGATTTTTTCAGGAGTTTTCAAGAAGATCACATTATCATCTTCATCTAAAAGAAGTTCTCCTCCAAAAATAATGTCGGGGGCTATTCCCTCTTCTTTATACCAATCTCCCTCACAAAGACAATAATGGATTCCTTCCCACGCTTTGTCTAGTTCAAAGGCTTCGGGAGTATCAAACAGTTCTTCTTCTATTTCTTCAAGCATATAGTCGTACATCTGGTCTATATCTTGTGCTTCTAATTGGGCTAACACTTCATCAGTGATGGCGTAAAGCATTCCTAATCGTGCCATAAGGTATTGTTTTAAAGTGCAAATATACGGATTTTTTTTGAGTGAATTGTGAAAAGTAAATAGAGAAAAATCCCTACTGATACTACCTTTGAGATAGTATGAGTAGGGAAAAGTAAAAAAATAAAACTTATTTCACGGCCGCTACTATCAGTGCCATGGATTTTTCTTTGTCAAAAGGATCTTTTTTGAAATTACCATATAGGTTAATGGCTTGAAACCCTATTTGAGTAAGCCACTGGGTAAGCTGGTCGGCGAAAATAGGTTGCAACAGCTCTTCATTCTTAATAGTATCGTCCAAAATGGTCTTGAAACGGATTTTTCCTTCCTCATTGAGGTAGTAATAGCGCTCAAACTTCACCTTATCGTTTTCTATCAGTGGTAGGTTACCGAGATAATCTCCCTGTTGTTGGGCAAAATATTTTTGAAAATTGACCAATTGTAGGACGAGTTTGCCCCCTTGGGTGAGTTGTCCATAGGCTTTTTGTAAAAAAAGCTGTACAGAAGTCTTACTATCGAGGTGTGGGAGTGTATTACCTATACAAACAATGTTGTCAAACATAGGAAGCTCATCAATAGCAAGCATATTGAGTTGCTGTACAGTAACGCCTTTTTCGGCCGCTTTGGCAATCAATCGTTCACTGAGGTCTATGGCGGTAACCTCGTAGCCTTGTGAGCTAAGATAAGCGGTAAGGTTGCCTGTGGCAGCACCTACATCAAGGATCGTTTTGCCATGGAGTTCGCTGGCAAAGAATGTCTTATGTGCTGGAGATAGCGGAAAGATAAAATCATATTTTTCCGCAATCTGGTTGTAAAATTGGGACATGACTATTAATTATTAATTGTTAATTGTCAATTGTTAATGATTAATGACCAATGACAATAATACCTATGGGCATTAGTCATTGGTCATTCATCATTTATTATTAGCTAAAGGCTATTTGATATAGAGCCATCCAGCTTTTTGTTGTTTTTGGTTCTGGCCGTCGGTGTATTCTAAGACGTAATAGTAAGTTCCTTGTGGTAGCTTACCGTCTTTGTTTACAGTAGCGCGTCCAGTAGAGATGCCCTTGAATGGATCTGTATTGGTGTAGCCGTCTTTCTCATATACCAAGACACCGTAGCGGTTGAATATCTTGAGATTGTTGTTAGGATATAGATCAATATTCTTGATTATAAATCCATTGTTTTGGCTACCTTCGTCAGTTGAGATCGCATTATAGAACTCAAGGTCTGCATCATTGGTTATGGTTACTGTTACCCTACCTATCTTCTCTACACCATAAGCATTAGATTTCACCTTGTACTCTATAGTGTAAGTTCCAGAAGGAGCACCCTTAGGTATTGTAATCTGTCCGTCAGCATTGATTGTTACGTCATTAATACCTCCATTATTTACTATTTCCATAGTAACATCGGATGGGCTGATAGGCTGTCCGTCTAACGTACTACCATTCAATACACTATCAGTATGGGTTTCTGATATGGCAGTATTGATAGGCTTGTCTAAGGTAAGTTCCTTAAGGGTCAAGTTAGGTTGTACCGTCACTTTGGCTTCACCTTCTTGGCAACCAGTAGTAGATCCTTTTGGACAAACTCTATACTTGAGAGTATGTTCGCCTACAGGAGCACCTGGTTTTACCTTAATCTTACCTGTAGTGGTATCCAACTCTATCTTACCATCTGCTGAATCAGAGACACTTATTAGAGTGATATCTACAGCTCCTGGTTCAGGTTTTTCCCCATTGAATCTATCATTATCCAAGACACTAGTTTCAGAAGGTGTTTCCTCACCTTCTTTAGAAGGTCTTTCTACAGTAATTGAATCATCAGCAGCTACATATTTAGAAATATGGATCACTACTTTAGCTTCAGCAGTTTGGCTATTATCCTTAGTCCTAATTGTATAGTAATATGTATAAGTACCTTCAGGCAATCCTGGTTTTACAGTAATATACCCATCTTCATTCATTATTACAAGATCATTATCTACTACCAATGGTGCTTTTCTTAGTGTTCGATCCACTGTTACATCATCTGTAGAAAGTTTTGTCTTATCAGCTAACTTATCATTATCAAGGACACTACCTCCTGTAGTAACGCTTGTTCGCATGGTAAATCCTAAGGTATACTCGTCATCTATTGCTTGGAGTGACTGGTTAGGTCTTACCTTGATCTTGTAATCCTTCTCTACACATGTGGCAGGTGTATCCTTGTCACATACTTTTACCCTGATTGTGTAGTCACCTTTTGGCACGTCCTTACCTACAGTTATCTTACCTGTAGTGGTATCTATCATTGGTACAGAGGCACCTGATCGCTTAGGATCAGCAGGGGTCACTACTTGTATAGTAACATCACTTGGATTTGGCTTTTGACCGTTAAGCTTTATGTTATCAGTTACATTACCAATTTCATTAGGTGTGTCACTATCTGAAGGTGTACCAGATATCTCATCATCGGTAACTTCTACCTTGTTCTTCACCACTACTGTTACTATAGCAGGAGTACTTACAGGTGTAGCTTGACCTTTAGGCTTAATAGTATATTTCAACGTATAGGTATCTGCTGGAGCACCAGCTGCTATCTTCACTTTACCTGTAGCGGTATCTATGCTTACCTTATCGGAAGAAGCCTCTACTTGCTCAATATCTACAAGATTTGTGCTGAGCGATCTATTAGAAGCCAATTCGTCATTGGCAAGTATATTTGCCTCTTCTCCTCTTTCATTCTTAGCTACTGTTTCTGTAGCAGACCATTGTTGCTCGTAGTTATCTGCATTGGCTAAGATATGTTCTTGGGCTACTACTACTTTCACAGTACCTTCCTGACAACGATTGGTACCTTTCTCACATACTTTGTATCGGATGATATGCTCCCCTGGAGTTGCTCCGTCAGGGATTACAATCTTACCATTAGAATCTATAGTAGCTCCTGTTCCTCCGTCATCTACGATAGAGATATCTACATTGTCTTTGGTAGCAGGGTTACCATCTACAGTATCATTACCAAGTACATCTACAACACCTCCATTCTTAGGTACAGTGGCATCGGCATCTGGAGTGAGCTGAACACCTGCTGGTACTACTACGTTAATTGTAGCTGTTTGACAGTTAGTAGTGCTTCCTTTCTCACATACTTTATAAGTAACGGTATATTCGCCTGGAGCGAGTCCACCTGGTACGTTGATCTTACCTGTGGCAGGATCTATAGTAGCACCTGTTCCGCCATCATCTACGATAGAGATATCTACATTGTCCTTGGTAGCAGGATCTCCACCTATAGTCACATCGTCAAGTATATCTGCAGAGCCACCTGTCTTAGGTACACGCTTAGGAGTTGGATTAACTACTATATCATTACCTGTTACCTTTACAGTAGCTGTATTAGTTTTACAAGTCTGAGCTGCTCCTGTAGCGTTATCACATACTTTATACACTATGGTATAATCACCTGCTGGGGTTCCTTGTGGCACTACAATCTTACCAGCATCAGTACCTGTGGTGATGAGACTTGGTACGGTTGTACCTGTAGCAGGAGTTACCACACTTACAGTTACATCGTTTGGAGCAGGGTTAGTGGTAGCTCCATTGAAGCGTACATTGTCTAATACATTTCCTATAGGTCTAGGGGTTGCGTTAGTAGACGGCTTACCTGCATAAGTATCATCGTTGCTTACTACCTTATTGGTTACCACTACCTTCACTTCTACTTCATTAGAAACCGTTGTTTGTCCCTTTTCAGTAATCTTATACTTGAGTACATGTTCGCCAGCTGGTGCATCAGCATCCACTTTTACCTTACCTGTGGCAGTATCAATACTTACCTTAGGATCAGTAGTTGCTGTCTGAGCAATAGTTACTAGACTTGTATCAAGACCTGTACGTGCCCCAAGCTTATCGTTAGAGAGTACATTGACATCGTTAGTACCGTCATTTACAAAAGTGGCTGTTGCAGGACGTTCTACCTTATGAGCTGTAAAATCATCGGCTACTGCATCTATAGTATTACCTTGTACTTTTACAGTAATGGTAGTTGTCTGACAAGTTTGAGGTATTGCATTATCACATACCTTGTAGGTTATGTTATAATCACCTGGTTTCACTCCTGCAGGTATTTTCACCTTACCTGTAGTGGTATCAAGCTCTGGTACAGGATCTCCTGCTACTGGTGGCGTAGCTGGATTGATTACTGTAATAGAAACTTGGTTTGGTCCTGTTCCTATAGTTGGTTTTGCTCCATTAAGTTTTGTACCATCGAGTACATCTCCGATTTGCTTAGGAGTAGTACTATCGGTAGAAGGTGTTACAGGATTAGAAACCACATCATTAGGGGTTAGCTCTATCTTGTTGACTACCACGACCTTCACTTCTACTTCATTAGAAGCCGTTGTTTGTCCTTTTTCAGTAATCGTATACTTAAGTGTATACTCACCTACTGGAGTATCAGCATCTACTTTTACCTTACCTGTGGCAGTATCAATAGTTACCTTAGGATCAGAAGTAGCTGTTTGAGTAATAGTTACCACGTTTGTATCAAGGCCTGTACGATCAGCAAGCTTATCGTTAGTAAGTACATTGAGATCATTAGTGCCATCTTTGACAAATCCAGCTGTAGAGGAACGTTCTACCTTATAAGCAGAGAAGTCATCTTCTTCAGCGGTAATAGTATTTCCTTGTACTTGTACTGTAATAGTGGTTGTCTGACAGGTTTGAGGGGTAGCATTATCACATACCTTGTAGGTTATGTTATAATTACCTGGTTTCACTCCTGCAGGTATTTTCACCTTACCTGTAGCGCCATCAAGGTGTGGTACAGGATCTCCTGGTACTGGTGACGTAGCTGGATTAGTTACAGTTACTGTAACTTGGTTAGGTCCTGTTCCTATGGTTGGTTTTGTACCGTTAAGTTTTGTACCATCGAGTACATCACCTATTTCCTTAGGGTTAGTGTGATCAGTAGAAGGTGTTACAGGATTAGATATAACTGCTGTATGGTCAAGTTCTATCTTGTTAGTTACCACTACCTTCACTTCTACTTCATTAGAAGCCGTTGTTTGTCCCTTTTCAGTAATCTTATACTTGACAGTATGGGTACCTGCTGGGGCATTAGCCGCTACTTTCACCTTACCTATGGTTGTATCTATAGTTACCTTAGGTTCAGTGGTATCTGTCTGAGTGATGGTTACCACACCGGTATCAAGACCTGTACGTGTACCTAACTTATCATTAGTAAGTACATTTAGATCATCAGTACCATCATTTACAAAGGCATCCGTATTAGAACGTTCTACCTTGTGAGCTGTAAAGTCATCTTGTACTGCATCTATAGTATTACCTGTTACTGTAAAGGTAACACTATTAGTCTTACAAGTTTTTGCTTCACCAGAAACCTTATCACATACTTTGTATTCGATAGTATAAGTACCTGGTTTTACACCTGCTGGCACTTTTATCTTACCTGTAGTAGTGTCAAGTTCTGGAACTACATCTCCTAGTGACTGAGGGTCAGCTGGATCTGTTACCTCTATAGTAACGTCATTGATTGTAGGTGTGTTACCATTGAGTTTTGTTTTGTCCAATACATCAATTCTGTCGGCAGAGGTATTATCCGTAGAAGGTTTCACTGGTGTAGCAGGGAAAGGATCAAATGTTAGTTTGTTCTTCACCACTACTTTTACTTTAGCCTCACCAGATATATTGGTTGGGTTGATGTTATCCTTAATCTTATATTTCAATTCATATACACCCGCTGCTTTACCAGCTCCTACTTGTACTTTTCCATCAGGCTGGATAGTAATATTAGCCTCTGACTGGGTAGGTTGGATAGTTACTTGAGTGTTATTAAGTCCTGTAGTAGCCCCTAATTTATCATTATCCAATACATTAAGGTCATTATTGCTTGCCGTCTTCACATTTTGTGCAGTATTGGCATTGAACTCTACATCCTTATTATTTATATCATTTTGAGCTATTATTGCATTAGCATTTACTACTACAGTTGCAGTCGCTTGCTTACAAGATCGGGCTGCTCCTGTGGCTGTATCACATACAGTATACTTTATAGTATAAGTACCCGATGGAGTTCCTTGAGGAAGTTTTATCTTACCTTTATCAGCTCCTGATGTTTCAAGGTATGGTACAGTACCACTACCTGCTGTCTGATTTATAGTAATATCCACATCAGTTGGTGAAGGATTGGAAGTTGCTCCATTGATACGAACATTATCCAATACATTACCACCATCGGCAGGCGTAGTAGTGGTAGAAGGTGCTCCACCATAGTTAGCATCATCATTTACCAAGCTGTTGGTTACCACCACAGTCACTGTTTTTTCAGCAGAAGCAGCGGAGGCAGGTTGTCCTTTTTCGGTAATCTTATACTTGACGGTATATACACCTGCTGGAGTATTTGCTTTTACTTTAACCTTTCCAGAATCTGTATCTATAATCACATTTGGATTGGTCACAGTAGGTGTAATATCTACCAAGTTAGTAGTAAGTCCTGTATGGGTACCAAGATTATCATTAGTAAGTACACTTACTGGATTGGTACCATCAGTCACAAAGGTATCCACTGTAGGATGTTCTACCTTGTGAGCAGAGAGATCATCATCAGCTGGAGTGATGGTATTTGATGCTACATTGACAGTAACGGTAGCTGTCTTACAAGTCTTAGCTAATCCAGACGCCTTATCACATATTTCATACGTAATAGTATGATTACCTGGAGTTACTCCTGAAGGAATCATCACCTTACCAGTGGTGGTATCTATATAAGGCTTCTTAGGTGAGCCTGGCGCACTAGGTGTAGCGGTAATCGTTACATCATTTATGCTTGGTGTACTACCATTGATAGTTGTTTGATTCAATACATTACCTATTTCCTTAGGTGTTGTACTATCCACAGAAGGATTTGTAGGTATAGTAATAGGGTTCACCACTACCTTATTGGCTACAGTTACCTTCACAGTTACTGGAGTAGATCCTGCAGATTGTCCTTTTTCCTTAAGGGTATATCTTATGGTATGCTCGCCTGCGGTAGCACCTGGGCCTACTTTTACTTTACCAGTAGCTATATCTATACCTACATTTGTAGGATCGCTAGAGTATACTTCTGTAATCTCTACCACATTGGTATCAAGACCTGTACGTGAGCCGAGCACATCGTTGGTTAGTACATTTACATCATTGGTACCATCGTTTACAAATGTATTAGCCGCAGGTTTCTCTACCTTGATGCTACTATAGTCATCAGCTATAGGAGTAAGGTTGTTCGCTGCTACATTGATGGTAAGGGTCTTTTCCTTACAGCTTTGCGCAGTACCTGTAGCGTTATCACAGATCTTATACTTAATGGTATAAGGACCCGCTGGTACTCCTGCAGGGATTTTGACCTTACCTGTAGTGGTATCAAGGGTTGGTACTGGGTTACTTCCTTGTGGGGTGGCAGGTGTTACTACTGCAATAGTTACTTGGTTAGCACCTGTTCCTATAGTAGGTGTAGCACCATTGAGTTTTGTACCATTAAGTACATCCCCTATTTCGGCAGGGGTATTACCTGTGGCAGGTTTTACACTGCTTGGTACATTACCTGAACCTAATGTCAGCTTGTTCTTCACTACTACTTTCACAGTACTTTCCGCAGAAGAAGGACCACCTCCTTTTTCAGCAATCTTATACTTGAGCGTATATTCTCCTGCTGGGGTATTAGGCGCTACTTTTACCTTACCAGTAGTAGTTTCTATAGTTACTCCTGAGTGAGAGGTATGGGTCTGGGTAATATCTACCAAATTGGTAGTTATAGTTGTATTGCTACCCAAAGCGTCATTGCTTAGTACATTGGCATCGTCAGTACCATTCTTTACATAAGAGGTAGCTGTACTTGAGAACTCTACAGGATTGCTTGAGTAATCATCATTGGCCGATGTAGCAGTGTTAGCCGTAACAGGGATGGTAATGGTAGCTGTTTTACAAGTTTGTGCTGCCTGTTGTCCTGCTGGCAACTTATCACATACCTTATAGGTAATCTGGTGGTTACCTGGTTTGGTACCTACAGGAACGATTACATTACCTGTGGCTGGATCCACATAAGGTACAACTTCGCCTGGGCCTGCAGGAGCAGGAGTTACTACCTCTACTGTAGCATTAGTTATAGTAGGTGTGTTTCCGTTAATCTTCGCCTTATCCAATACATTGGCTATGGTCTTATCATTGCCATCGTTAGGTGTATTGACTGTGGCAGGGATCGTCGCAGGAGTAAGTTCTACCTTATTCGTTACCACTACTTTAGCTGTAGCTTCACCAGAGGCAGTTGTTTGTCCTTTTTCAGTAATCTTATACTTTACTTCATATACACCTGCTGGGGTGTTAGCCGCTACCTTTATCTGACCAGTAGCTGTATCTATATTTACAGCTGATGCTGGAGAGGTTTGAGTGATAGTAACTACATTGGTATCAAGACCTGTACGAGTATCCAATTTGTCATTGGCAAGTACATTTACAGGATTAGAACCATTCTTGACTACTTCTTCCGAGCTAGAGCGTTCTACCTTGTTGGTAGAGAAGTCATCATTTTGAGCCACAATTGTATTTCCTCCTGCTACAGTGATAGGAAGGGTTACTTCCCCTGTGCAGGTCTGTGGTGTTACCTTATCACATAGCTTATACTTAATGGTATAAGTACCAGGTTTCACCCCTGAAGGGATTTCCACCTTACCTGTAGTGGTATTGATACTTGGCACAGGGTCTCCTGCTACTGGTGGAGTAGCATGCTGAGTTACGGTAATACCTACCTGCGATGTATTTGGTTTGTTTCCGTTAAGCGCAGTTTGGTTCAATACATCTCCGACTACCCTAGGTGTAGAAGCATCTACTGAAGGAGTAATAGGTGTCTGTAAGCTAGCTGGGGTAGCAGTCAAGGTATTCTTTACCTTTACTGTTACAGTAGCCACTGCGGACTGGTTGGTTGTATTCTTTTCTTTAATCTTATAAGTAAGGGTATATACACCTGCTGGTGTAGAAGCCGCTACTTTTATTCTACCATCGGACTCTATACTTACATCTGTAGCAGTAGTTACAGGGATGATATCCACTTGGGTAGTGTTAGGTGCTACGCCACTGAGCCTATCGTTGGCCAATACATTGAAGGTAGAACTATCAGCATTCTTGGCATAGGCTACAGAAGTAGCAAAAGTAAGGGTCTCTGGGTCATCATTGTTAGCCTGTATGGTACTATTGTTCACAGTAAGTGCTATAGTAGCTGGAGCACCACATAGGGAAGGATTATTCTTATCACAGATCTTATAAGTAATGTTATAAGTACCTGGCGGAAGCGTACCCCCTGGGATATGTACCTTGCCATCAGAGGTTATAGTAGCTCCTGTACCATTAGCATTGACAATGCTTACCACAGCATTGGCTGTAGTGGCTGGAGCACCATTTACGCTATCGTTAGAAAGTACATTTATATCTCCTCCTGTGCTACGTGCTACGGTTGCTGTATCATTGTTTGCAATGAGTCTGTTGACCGTAATCTTCTTCTTCGCTGTCTTTTGATTACCGAAGGCATCGCGTACAGTAAAGGTTACCTCGAACTCACCTACAGAGCAAAGGTCAGCAGGTTTTGCAGTTGCGTAGTCATTGGTAATGGTAGCTGTACCACAACCTACAGTAGCTGTTGCTGTAGCTGCCCAAGCATTCACAGCCGCATCGGTAGTGGCTGCTGAATCTGCACAGTTGACAGCAAGGTTGGCTGCTGGTGCTGCAATAGTTGGTTGAGTAGTAATATCTACTATATAAGTAACTTTTACTCTATCACTTTCACAACCCTGAGACGTTGCCAAAGCCACCCATTTCTCATAGGTTGTCTTAGCCGTTTTGTTTCTATCTACAGTAGAAGCAGTAGTTGCGTTACCTGTAGCTGCAGCATACCACTTAAGGCTATGACCAGTAGGTACAGCAGAGGTTACCAATGCTGCCATATCATAGTTACCCGTAGCAGGACACTCTGTCTTAGTCTGTACAGTAGGTGCATTAGGTTTAGCCTGTACAGTAACAGCTATCTCCTTACGAGTGCTTTCGCAACCATTAGTAGTTGTCGTAGCCCAATACCTATTGGTTCCTACTGGTATGACTGTTGAAGGCAATACTACATTACCACCATTGGCAGCGTTGTACCACTTGATGTTAGGCAAGGTAGTAAGGTCGCCCACAGTCTTGTTATCTGACTGACAGAAAGTCTGAGAAGTGGTAATCGCTGGCTCAGCAGGGAGATTCTTAGTGAAAGTAAACTCATTGGAAGTAAGAGTATAGTCACAGCCATTGTCTAACTCCACCGTATATCTTACCCTAAAGTGAGTAGTTCCTGCAGGAGCTTGACTATGAACGATCTTCAAGGTCTGAGGGTGATTACTTGGATTGTTGCTATACTGCTGTCCTTTATAGGTTTTCCAAGTATTATCTGTATCTTTGAATTCTAAGTAGTAACCAAAGATATTACCCCCTCTTGCAGGTACATTTTTAATAGTATAACCATCTGCTATTTTTCCTTGGGCACTTACATTGGTAGTTTGTGTACAGTCAGCAGTGGTAACATTAGATGGCTGTGCTGCCACTATAGTAATAATATCCGAAGCTGAAGGAACAATCAGTTTCGCAGGCTCACTATATACTGTTTCTAAAGTATGACTACACTTGGTAAAAGTAAACGCTGCTCTATAGTAAAGTCCATTATCAGAAGCTTTGATCGCATTGAGGGTAAGCCCTGCCTCGGTAGAAGCATCTACCTTTACAGAACCACTAGGCGAAGAAGCCACGGCAGTTACCCAAGAGGCCTCTACAGTAGGAGTCTTAGTTTGTTGCCATATATAGCTCATGCTCTCAGTAGCGGCCACGCCGTCTATCTTAGCTCTGGCTGTAAAGCGTTTTCCAGTCGCTCCTACACAAGTGGCTATCTCTGTTGGATTCTGAGTAACTTTTATTTTCGCAGGATTTAAAGAGGTAGGACAAAGTTCTACCAAGTAACCACCTGCTTGAAATGAAGTAGTTCCTCCCGATATTATAAGTTTGGTAAAAGGCTTATCAGCCGATACCTTTACAATAGCTTGGAAATACTTGCCAGGGATAGAGGTAATTTGGTTTCCACTTTTGGTAATCAAAGAAGCTTCTGCAGTATTATCACAATCTGTTACAGAGAGTGAGAGATTCGCATCAGAACAATCTATAGCAAAGTCGGCAGAATCTGTATGAGTCAAAGTACCCCCAAAGCCTGAAAGCCATACCTGTACTTTAGTAATAGGTTTAGCAAAAGTATAGGTAACCTTGTTAAATCCATCCGTACTCATCACAGGGTGTCCCTCCATAATTGTTGGAGTACAGAAGTAACTTGGATAAGTAGTGGCTGGATAATAGTTTGGAGTTCCCTCCATTGTACGGGTTACTTCTACTCCATTGAAAGTTGCTTTGGCATTGTTCTGCTTTGCAAACTGAGGAGTAGGGTAGCTGGTACAGTTATTGCCCTCGTGATCCACTTCCGCCTTGTAGTGAAGGTTCTCACGTGAGCATAGTCCTGTCTTTTCTACCTTAGTAATGGTTAAGGTAGTTTTGGCCGTTTCTCCATTTCTATTTACAGTCTTCACCCCAGTGGTGGGATCAAGTACTAAGGTCTCAGGAGTGCCTGCATTGATATTATAGGTAACCGTTGCCCCTGGCGTACCCTTAATCGTATAAATGATATTGGTTGCCCCCGTTTCATTAAGGGAAGTAGGAGAAGCGGTAAGTGATGTAATAGAAGGCTTATCTTTTACTGTAAGAGTAACCTCATTGGAATAAGCTGTTCCTGTTACAGAAGGAAAAAGTGAATTCTTATAGACATACTTCACCCTTACCTTAGCATTATTATAATCTGTTGTTTTGAGAGCATCTCCAGTGAAAGTATGTACTGTTCCAGGAGTAACATTGGCCTGAGTTTCCACAGTTACCCAATTGGTAGTACCTGATTTCTTAGCTTCAAGTATATAGTCAAATTTAGCTGTAGAAGCGAAAGCCCCTGCATCTGCTTTTGCCTTGTAGGTAGGAGCCTCCCCCTGACAAACTGTCTGATTAGTAAGATTACTTACTCCTGCATCCAAGACGATAAAATTATCAACATTAGCCTTTGTGATAGAAGATGCGCAAATCTCTACCAAATACCCTAATCCAGAGCGAGTTCCTGAAGGGGTAAGGTCATCTAAGACTATTTCTGTAAAAGGCTTGGTAGAAGTAACCTTAATTCCTACGTCGGTAGTAATCTTTTTATCATCTGCACTTCTTACCTTACCTGAACCACTATTAACAGTCGTTCCTGTAGGCATACAGTTATAGGTTTGGGAAAGAGTCATGGTCCCTCCTCCATTGACAGAAAATTTTACCTCATCATAAGCATCTGCATTGGATTTAGTACTTTCCCCAAAAGCAAATAGGAAAATTTCTGCCGAAGTAACAGGTGCTTTGAACTTATAGGTAAGTTTTCTAGCCCCTGTATCTGACATATAAGGTAAATTATTAGGATAGTTTATACTACTACCACAATAATTTTGAGATCCCAAGTTAGCAAATTGATTTGCATCAAGAACACGCTCTACCTCTACCCCATTAAGGGTTTTAGTTGCCGAAATTGCCCCTGCAAAGTTATTGTTTATATTGGTTGGATTACACTGGCTTATATCGAGTGGCTGAATAGAGTTCAAACAGATCTCCACATAGAATCCATATCCTGTGTTGTCATTTGAGTTTACCAAGATCATTTCATCAAAAGGCTCTGTAGAGGTGATCCCTGCTTTTACATCAGTAACCTTTCCTGATAATGAAGCCAATCGCTCTTTACCATTTTTAGTTGTTTTTGTCGCCCCATTGGCACAATCACTACGTATGGTGAGCTGCGTAGGTACAACGGTTCCATGACTTCTAAGCTCAATGTCCGCATAGTCTATTTTGTTTGACAATTGCTTATACCCAAATTCAGCAAAGAACAGCTCAATGTCTGTTACAGGTTTGCTGAACTTATAGGTGAGTATTCTCACCCTATTGGAGTCCATAATAGGATATCCAGACTTTGCTTTGGTGTTATTCCCACATGGATTCATATCCCCTACGGCATCTGTTCCATCGGAATACTTAATACCTAAGTCAGTACCTACCAGTTTTCTATCGTTCTCTAGGGTACGAGTAACGACTACCCCATTGACAGTGGCTTGACCTACTGTTTTGGCGATTTTACTACCATCAAATTTCACATCCGTTCCTACTTTTGTATAGGACACAGGAGCAGGCATGGAGGGACAGCCCTGCGCCCAAAGTCCTAAGGACGAGAACAGTAGTACTGCAATGGTTAATAGATTAATAATCCGTTTTTTGTTTATTTCTATCATCTTACAATTATTTTAATGATATTTTCGGGTGCAAAAGTAGGACATTTTTTTTAATATCCAATACTTTTTCAAACTTTTTTATCAAAAGTTATTCACCATTTAAGGAAGTTATCCAAAAAAGGGATTTATAAGTATTATTTTTCATGCCTCATTATCAGGTATTTATAATCGTTATAAACTATACAAAACTTCTATCTTTACGCTATTTAGAAAATATATATATTATAATTATTGATAAATAT
>NZ_ALNN01000053.1:0-16839 GCF_000293175.1 Capnocytophaga sp. CM59 | reverse complement strand
TTGCCGCTATCCGTATCATTATGCGCTTAGAAGGATGGGAAAGTGAAAAGAGAAAAGGAAAGCCAAGCGAAAACTTGGAGCTTGGGTATGTGGGTGAAAAGCGGGCAACGCATAATAAGCCAGCGCCCCATCGTAGGGGCGAATGGCAATTCGCCCAATCACAAAATGCCCAATCGCAATTCGCCCAAACAAAATTCGCCCAAACAAAATTCGCCCAATACAACACAGATAATGATACGAACAATCATAATGAGGGCGAATTGCTCAACATGGGCGAATTGCCATTCGCCCCTACACCTGCCCAACACCAATATCCCCAACCCAATACGGCCTACAACAATTACCCCTCCGAAGCCTGCGCCTGCTTAGTAGCCCCCTCTCCGAAGGAGAGGGGGTTGGGGGAGAGGAACCTCCTCTCCTTCACCCGCCATACACTCCCTGCTTTTGCCCCGCCCCTTTCCACATTGCCTATTACGAGGTGCTAACCCGCTTTGCCATGGGAGAAATCAAAAAGCTGATGATCACCATGCCGCCCCAACATGGTAAGAGCGAAGGCGCTACTCGTCGCCTACCTGCGTTTGTCTTAGGACAAGACCCTGACAAACGTATTGCTATTGTTTCCTACAACGCTATCAAAGCACGCAAGTTCAACCGCGAACTCCAACGCATCATGGACGATGACCGCTATTACGAACTGTTTCCACAAACACTCCTCGCAGGTCAGGCAAGCTACCAAGAGCAAGGCCGACGCAGTCGCAACTATGCCCGCAATTCCGATGAGTGTGAGATTGTAGGCTACCAAGGCAGCTTTAAGACGATTGGCGTAGGAGGTTCCTTAACTGGCGAACCAGTGGATATGCTGATTATGGACGACTTGTACAAAGATGCATCGTCGGCTTGGTCGCCAGTAATTCGTCAAAACGTGGCCGACTGGTACGATACGGTAGCCTCTACACGTTTGCATAATGATAGCCAACAGCTGTTGGTCTTTACCCGCTGGCACATGGAAGATTTAGCAGGACGCTTATTGGAGCAAGAGGGGGTATATGACCCTATAGAAAACCCGCAAGGTTGGTTATTAGTCAGCTTTCCCGCTATACAGAACAGGCCGCCGAGCGAACAAGACCCCAGAGCAGAGGGAGAACCTTTGTGGCCTGAACGGCATAGCCTAAGTAAGTTACTCGAAATCAAAGGTCGTTCCCCAACCGTTTTTGAAAGTCTATACCAACAGAATCCGCAACCCTCCCAAGGATTGATGTACGAGGAATTTACTTGTTATACCGACTTGCCTTCTCGTTCCTACTCAGTAGCGTACATAGACGCTGCTGATAGTGGGGCGGATTACCTATGTGCTTTATTTTATAAGGAGGCAGAGGACGGCAATTACATCACCGATGTACTTTATACGAAAGACCCTATGGAGGTTACTGAAACTACACTGACTTATATGTTGCAGCAACACCAAGTGGAGCGCTGCCATATAGAGAGCAACAACGGCGGCAACCTCTTTGTCAGCAACCTCCAGCAACGTTCGTGGGACACAGGCAACCGACTGACGCGCTTTAATCCTTTTCATCAGAATCAGAACAAAACAGCAAGGATTTTTGCTGCATCGGCCTCTGTGCAGAAGCTCATCAAGATGCCTCTGGATTGGAAAAAGCGTTTCCCTAAGTTTGCCCGCGACCTGACGGGTTACCTCCGCGTAGGTACCAACGCCCATGACGATGCGCCTGATGCGCTCACTGGCTCCATAGAGTGTCGCCAGCCCCCCAAGAGAGTCAGTGTGGCGGAGATGTTTGGAAGGATTTAAGCGAATAGTGAAAAGTGAATAGTGAAAAACGCTATTCAGGCGCTCACGCTTCACTTTTCACTAATAACTCTTCACTTGTCATTTGTCATTGATTTAATTTGTTTTATTCGCAAAATATACTTACTTTTGCGCTATCTTTATAAAGCTCATGGACAATACTAAATATATATTTGTTACAGGGGGCGTTACCTCTTCTTTAGGGAAAGGAATCATCGCCGCCTCGCTGGCTAAACTACTGCAAGCCAGAAATTATCGGGTTACCATCCAGAAGTTAGACCCTTATATCAACATTGACCCAGGCACTCTCAACCCCTACGAACATGGGGAGTGTTATGTGACCGAAGATGGTGCCGAAACTGACCTTGACTTGGGGCACTACGAACGTTTTCTCAATGTGTATACCTCTCAAGCCAACAATGTTACCACAGGGCGTATCTACCAGAGTGTGATTGAAAAAGAACGCCGCGGTGAGTTCCTTGGAAAAACAGTACAGGTGATCCCTCACATCACCAACGAAATCAAAGACCGCATCCAGCTCCTGGGCAAAAGTGGTCAATACGATATTGTCATCACCGAAATCGGGGGGACTGTGGGCGACATAGAATCCTTGCCTTATATAGAAGCTGTCCGCCAACTCCAGTGGGAATTGGGCGATAACAATGCCATTGTAATCCACCTGACCCTTGTGCCTTACTTGGCTGCCGCGGGCGAGTTGAAAACCAAGCCTACCCAGCACAGTGTAAAAGCTCTTATGGAGAGTGGCCTTAAGGCCGATGTGCTCGTATGTCGCACCGATCGCGACCTACCCGATGACCTCCGACAAAAACTCGCTCTTTTCTGCAATGTAAAAAAGGAAGCTGTCATCCAGTCTATTGATGTCGCTACCATCTACGATGTACCCAACCTGATGCTCTTGGAAGGCTTAGATACCGTGGTACTCAAGAAGTTAGCCCTCTCCGATGCCGTAGCGCCCGACCTCACCAAATGGAATAATTTCTTACAAAGACATAAGAACCCCAAGCACCGTGTACGTATCGGCTTGGTAGGCAAGTATGTAGAGCTGCCCGACGCGTACAAGTCTATCTTAGAGGCTTTTATCCACGCTGGGGCAGAGAACGAGGTAAAAGTGGAAGTGCTCATGATACACTCCGAGTATTTGGACGAGACCAACCTACAAGACAAGCTCAGCGGCCTAGATGGCGTGCTGGTAGCACCAGGCTTTGGCGAACGTGGTATTGAAGGAAAAATTAAGGCCATACAGTATGTACGTGAGCATAAGATTCCTTTCTTAGGTATCTGCTTGGGTATGCAGATGGCCGTCATTGAGTTTGCCCGACATGTGGTCGGCTTTGAGAATGCCAACACAGCCGAGGTGAACCCCAACAGTCTCTACAAGGTCATTGACCTTATGCAAGAGCAAAAGCACGTAACCCAAAAGGGCGGCACCATGCGCTTGGGGGCTTGGGATTGCGAGCTTCAAGCCGGTAGCAAGATCTATGAGGTATACCAGCAACCACTCATCTCCGAGAGACATCGTCACCGCTATGAGTTCAATAGCGAATACCGCAAACCCCTTGAGGAATCAGGCTTGCGCTGTTCGGGTATCAACCCCAAAACAGGCTTAGTGGAGGTCATCGAACTGCCCTCTCACCCTTGGTTTGTAGGGGTTCAATATCACCCTGAGTACAAAAGTACCGTAGCCAAGCCACATCCGCTATTTGTCGCCTTTGTCAAAGCCGCCTTGGAATACAAACTTAAAAAATAATTTAAAAATCACCTAATATTTCAGAGAAAAATATTGGTCATTTGGTTATAAAATTGTATCTTTGCCCAATATAAAATAGCTTAATCAAATCAATCACTCTTTATGGAAGAAAGACGTTCCAACCTTACCTCTATGATAGGTATGATGCTCATGGCCATAGTGCTTCTGTTCTTTTTCTATCGCAATCAGCCTACCCAAGAGCAACCAAAAAACAATACAACCGAGAACACCCAACCCCAACAACCTAATAACGCCACTGTTCCTCCTACTACCATCCCTACGGATTCGGTAGGACTAAGCAAATACAAAGAGACCTTAGGGGCCTTTGCTTATTCCGCTACACTGCCTTCTGCCAAAGAGGGGGCTGTTACTGAATTGGAAAACAGTTTACTCAAGCTACAGGTAAGCAACAAGGGCGGACAGATTACCAGCCTACAGGTAAAAAACCAAAAAACCTACAACGGACAGCCTGTAGAGCTAATTAAGGATAAGAATGCGAGTTTCTCCTTAGAACTCTCCACTGCAGACAATCGTACGCTAAGGACTGAGGACTTGTTCTTTGAACCTTCTCTCTCTGGCAATGTGCTCTCTATGAAACTCCGTGTATCGGCTACTCAATATCTTGAATATGTATATACACTCCGTCCCGATGAGTATTTTTTGGATATGACCGTGCGCAGTGTAGGACTTTCTTCTGTCTTGAATACCAGCAAAGCTCCTGAGCTTACTTGGAAACTCAAGGCTCGCCGTATGGAAAAGAGTGTTACTTACGAAGACCGTTATGTACAGGCCGTGGTACAATACGAAGACAACCGCAATGATAAGCTCAGCGCCGGCGGCGAGGACTCCGAAGAGTTCAAGCAAGTTAAGTGGGTCGATTTCAAGCAACACCTCTTTAGCTCTTTCCTCATTAGCGATAAGGCTTTTGCTAGTGGCAAATTTTCTTCTAAAAATTTAGCCTCTTCCGAAGGGGATAACGTACAGTATACCAAGAACTTTGCCGCTGTATTACCCCTCGAATATACCTCTGGTGAACTCAATGAGGCACTACATTTCTTCTATGGGCCTTCTGACTATCATATCTTTAAAAAATATGACAAGCAGTATAGTCTTACCAAAGCCATTCCACTGGGCTGGGGAATCTTTGGCTGGATCAACAAATGGTTTGTGATTCCTGTCTTTGACCTACTTTCTAGCTATATGTCCATGGGACTGGCCATCATCGTCCTTACCATTATTGTACGTATACTACTCTCTCCTATCCAATATAAGTCTTACCTCTCTCAAGCTAAGATGAAGGTATTGCGCCCTGAGATAGAGGAAATCAACGAAAAATACAAAGGTCAAGACAATGCCATGAAGCGCCAACAAGAGACCATGGCGCTCTATAGCAAGGCTGGTGTGAATCCGCTCAGTGGCTGTATCCCTGCCCTCTTACAGATGCCTGTTTTCTTTGCCCTCTTTAGCTTTTTCCCTACAGCCTTTATGCTCCGCCAGAAAGCCTTCTTGTGGGCTAACGACCTTTCCTCTTACGACTCCATAGCCCAATTGCCTTTTAGCATTCCTTTCTATGGAAACCACGTGAGCCTTTTCCCTATCTTGGCCTCTGTTACCATGCTCATATATATGCTTATGACCACAGGGCAAATGCAACAACCCCAGCAGGAGGGCATGCCCAATATGAAGTTTATGATGTACATCTCCCCTGTGATGATGCTCTTCTTCTTCAACAACTACGCCAGTGGATTGAGCTTGTATTACTTCATCTCCAACCTTATTACCATATTTATTATGTTGGCTATTAAGTATTGGATTATTGATGAAAAACGTATCCATGCCAAGATACAAGAGAACAAACAGAAGCCGCGTAAGGAAGGTAAGTTCCAACGCAAGTTCCGCGAAATGATGGAACAAGCCGAAGCACAACAACGCGCACAACAAAACAACAAAAAGAAATAACCGATTATTAACCTTAATTGCTAACAATATGAGTCTTATCTTAGATGTACATGCAAGACAAATCCTCGATTCAAGAGGTAACCCTACCGTAGAAGTTGATGTAATTACCGATAACGGCTTTCGTGGCCGTGCAGCGGTACCTTCAGGAGCTTCCACTGGTGAATATGAAGCTGTAGAACTTCGTGACGGAGGTAAAGAATACCTTGGAAAAGGAGTGCTAAAAGCCGTTGAAAACGTCAATAACATCATCGCCGAAGAAATCGTTGGTATGAATGTATTTGACCAAAACCTCATTGACAAAACACTCATCGATTTGGACGGTACGCCTAACAAATCCAAGTTGGGTGCCAATGCTATCCTTGGGGTATCCCTCGCTGTAGCCAAAGCGGCTGCTGAAGAATTGGGCATTCCTCTCTACCGCTATGTAGGGGGCGTAAGTGCCAACAACCTCCCTGTACCTATGATGAACATCATCAATGCAGGTTCTCACTCCGATGCGCCTATCGCTTTCCAAGAGTTTATGATCATGCCCGTAAAAGCTGAGTCCTTTTCTCAAGCTTTGCAAATGGGTTCTGAAATCTTCCATAACCTCAAAAAAGTGCTCCACGATCGCGGACTTAGCACTGCCGTAGGGGACGAAGGAGGTTTTGCTCCTACCTTTGAAGGTACTGAAGACGCCTTGGATACTATCAAAAAAGCAGTAGAGAAAGCAGGTTACAAGTTTGGTGAAGAAGTAAAAATCGCCCTTGACTGTGCCTCTTCCGAATTCTACGAAGATGGTGTATATGACTACACCAAGTTCGAAGGCGAAAAAGGTAAAAAACGTACCTCTGCCGAACAAGTAGCTTACCTTACTGAATTGGTGAACAAATACCCAATCATCTCCATAGAAGATGGTATGGACGAAAACGACTGGGACGGCTGGAAACTCCTCACCGATGCCATTGGCGACCGCGTACAGCTCGTTGGGGACGACCTTTTCGTAACCAATGTGAAACGTCTTGAAAAAGGAATCGACTTGGGAGTAGCCAACTCTATCCTTATCAAAGTAAATCAGATTGGTACCCTTACCGAAACCATCGCCGCTGTGGATATGGCACATCGCGCAGGCTACACCTCTATCATGTCTCACCGCTCTGGAGAGACCGAGGACAACACCATTGCCGACCTTGCCGTAGCGCTTAACACCCGCCAGATTAAGACAGGTTCCGCTTCTCGTTCTGACCGTATGGCCAAGTACAACCAACTTCTTCGCATAGAGGAAGAATTAGGTGATGTAGCTTTCTATCCTCAGGAAAAAGCCTTCCGCGTAAAGAACTAAGACAGCCCTTACTCCTAAGAGAATAAGTATATTTTTTTAGTGAGTTCAAAAAATTTCAACAAAAACTTTTTCAAAGTCTTGCACTTTGGAAAAGTTTTTGTATATTTGCACAAATTATAGAATCCATTATTAATGATTAATACCAACAATGATTAATGATCAATTAATCATTGAACATTAACCATTAATCATTAATCATTGAACATTATTTTATGAAATTAGATATTTTAGCATTTGGCGCACACCCCGACGATGTAGAATTGGGCTGTGCTGGTACCCTTGCCAAGGAAATTAGCTTAGGCAAGAAAGTGGGTATCATAGACCTTACCCAAGGCGAATTGGGCACCCGTGGAAGTGCCGAACTCCGCCGAAAAGAAGCCGATGAGGCCGCTCGTATCCTCCAGATTAGTGTTAGGGAAAACCTCTGCTTTGCCGATGGGTTCTTCCTCAATGACAAACATCACCAGTTGGAAATTGTCAAGAAGCTACGTAAGTATCACCCTGAGATTGTGATCTGTAATCCCTTTGAAGATCGCCATATAGACCATGGCAAGGGCGGCAAGCTCGTCAGTGATGCTTGCTTTTTGAGTGGTTTGCGCCGTATAGAAACCACCGATGAAAATGGAAATCCACAAGAGGCCTGGCGTCCCAAGGTCGTTTATCACTATATACAGTGGAAAGACCTCCGTCCCGATTTCGTGGTAGATATCACTGGTTTCTTGGAAAAAAAGATTGAGGCTGTATATGCCTATCGCTCTCAGTTCCTCCCCGACGAAGGCAATGACCCTCAGACTGTTATCACTAGCCAGAACTTCCAAGATAGTATCAAGTTCCGTGCTCAGGAGTTGGGGATGCTCATCAACCGCGACTATGCTGAAGGGTTCAATGTAGAACGCTATGTTGCCGTAGATAACCTTAGCCATTTAATCTAGTAGGGGCAAAGTCCGCGAAAGCGGAGCATGTAAGGCAATTCGCCCTTATAAAGAACAATTCGCCTTCATGAAAGAAAATCAGCCCTCAAGAATAGCAATCCGACTGCTAGAAACCAAACTTAACAAATGAAATTTATCCTCTTCTTTATATTAGGTTGCTTTACGGCCTTTGCTCAGGATGATGAACCACTTAAATATTTCTTTTTAAGAGGAAAAGTAAAAACTATACGTATGTATCCTTACAAAGTAAAAGAAAACGAAGATAAAACAATAGAAAAAATACTTAGTAATGGCGTATTATACGACAAAAATGCTTTTATCAAGCTCAACAAAGCGGGTAAAGTAACCAAACGAATATTCTATGATGACAAAAATAAAGTCATAGGAAAGAGAAAAATCTCTTACGATCACAAAAATAGGCGAAAAAAAGAAAAAGTATACGACAGCAAAGGCAAATTGACTAGAGAATTCATCATGACATATGATGAAAAAAGGAAAGAAAGTCGAGAAGTTTTCCATTTAGAAAAAGACCGCGATTTTCAGCGTATCACCCTTTGCCGATTAGATGATAATGGTAACCCTGTTGTTTGTATCACCTACTATTCTAACGGAGAGATTATTGAGAAATGTTATATAAGGTACGACGATTTTGGTAACCTCGCTGAACGCATATTTATTACCCCCGATGATGAGAAAAAATACGTCTATCAAAATGAATATAACCTTATAGGTTTTCCAACCAAGTTAGTCAAAGAGGATTACGTCAATTTCACCGATAATTTCAGAGTCAATTATTTCTATAAAGACAACCATCCTCCTTATGCACAATCCATCAGTGCCAATGGCGTACTGCCCGCCTACTCCGAACTCTCTTATCAGTATGACAAAAAAGGAAATTGGATACGCAAAGAAGTCCGCTACAAAGACAAATTAGTATTTATCGTAGAACTAAAACTCACCTATTATTAAACATTAAAGAATTGATTATCTATCACAACTCCCATTGCAGCAAGAGCCGAGAGTGCTTAGCTTTCCTCAAAGAGGAAGAATACCCTATTGAAATTGTAGATTACCTTAAAAATCCCCCTTCTGTAGAGGAAATAAAGGAACTACTACGCAAATTGGCGATCAAACCTATTGATTTGGTGCGCAAAAAAGAAGCTATTTGGAAGGAAGTAGGCAGCGATACCCTATCCGACGAACAAATCATAGACCTACTACACCAATACCCCAAACTTATAGAACGCCCTATCCTTATAGATGGGGAGCGTGCTATCATTGCACGCCCTTTGAGTACTGCCCAGCAGTGGCTCCATACACCAGAATAAAAATCAAACTTAATTATTACATAATGAAGAGAATTTTCTTATTAGCTGGCCTACTTGTAGGCAGCTACACAGCCTCTGCTCAGGTATATGTATCTGCTACAGGAGGATACGCTTGGGGAGTACCTTCCACCAAGATAGGCGAAGAGAGTATCAACGGCAAAGAAAGTGTACGCTTTGGCACTTTCGGGGAAGGGGTCAACTCCCAACTTAGAGTGGGGTATTTCTTTAACAAGACTTGGGGCGTAGATGTCAGCGTAGGCTATCTCCATGGGAAAGACCAAGTGGTAAAGCGTGAAGTTAGCGAAAAGAATATTGCCGGCACCCCTCTGAAAGCCACCATTGACGGCGAAGTCATCGGGCGTGGACGTGCCTTTGGAGCTGCCCTTTCTGTAACCTACAACTTTACCGACAACTTCTACGGACGTTTTGGCTTACTTACCAAAATAGGCGGAAAAACTGAAGCAATAGCACATTCCTACACCACTACCCAACAAGATATTCCTGCGCCTATTGTAACTATCCTAAAGACTGTAGTACCTGCATTGGCCAATGTGCCTAATGGAGCATCTATTGCCTCTGGTGCTACTATTGAGACTTCCTATACAGAAGATTTCAAGGGGAAAATACCTTTTGGTACGATTGCTGCCTTGGGGTATAACTATCATATTGATGATCACCTATCTATCTTCGCCGAATTGGAGTATATGAATATCGCTGTAAAGCGTGACTATTCTCAGCTGAGAGACTTCAAACAAACCTTCAAGGCCAACCTTAGTATAGGAGGTGCTACCCGCACTATAGAAGTGCCTCTAAAAGACTTAGATGGCTTTACCAATGACACTTACAACGATGCCCTCCGCGGACAGGTATATCATAAGCGTACCAACTATGTAGAAGAGGCTAGCAAAGAAGAGCTTGAAAACAAATTAAACAACAAAAAACTCACTGAAAAGGCTTCTTATTCTTCTCTTGGACTTAATTTTGGTATCAAATATACTTTCTAACAAACAAAAAAAGGGCGAACCTTTGTTTTGTTCGCCCTTTTTCCTTAATTCTTTA
The DNA here is from genome assembly GCF_000293175.1 of Capnocytophaga sp. CM59. Taxonomy (NCBI): domain Bacteria; kingdom Pseudomonadati; phylum Bacteroidota; class Flavobacteriia; order Flavobacteriales; family Flavobacteriaceae; genus Capnocytophaga; species Capnocytophaga sp. CM59. Next base: position 6,665 of record NZ_ALNN01000053.1, on the reverse strand, counting down.
CTGATTAGCTGGCTTTGTACGCCATTTTTTCTCTATAGCCTCATAGTTTATCGCTATAGCAGGGGGTTGCATCTCCAGTTCTCCCTGAGAGAAAGCCCTCAAAAGGATATCCTCTATCCAAAAATCTTCCTCCTCACTCTCTGGAGCATAGATACTCTTGAGTGAGAGGTCGTAGAACCAAGCCGTATTGTTATACCAAAAAGCCCGCCAACCACTGCGTAGGTGCTTGACCAAGTCATAAGCCGAATAGCCCGTCTGCCTGTAGATGAGCTTGATGAGAATACGCCCTTGTGAGCGAGAAAGTTTCTTTAGTTCATCCGTGAAACGCGCCTCGGTTTCCTCTTGTATCTGTTTGGTATATTTCTTTTTTTGCCTATGGCTGGGTAGGGAGTCCAAAGTACGTTCTATACTATAGAGCTTATCGGCAGCCATTTTAGCATAAGGATATACCTTTTTGACTCTATATCTGAGCAGTTCATATTTTCTTCTTTGTGCTTCATCTCTGAAAAAAGGTTGATTACCAAAGAATAAGACCTCCTCTAAGTCAAACATCATTTCCCCCGTACCGATACTATCCTTTGGGGTAGCTTCAACAGAAGGCACACTTAAGTTCCCTCTCTTGGCTATTGTATCGGTCTGCTGAGAGAAAACAAGCTGTATGCCCATAAGTGCCATTATGAAAAAAAATCTTGCGTACATATCAAATTTTTGACAAATGTACGATTTTTTCAAAAATTCATTATTTACTAAAACGTTAAAATAATACATTAAATCTCAAAAAATCAATGGGTTCTATTCATTTTTTTGTAACTTTGCCAAAAATTCCGACACAGTGGAAGCAATCCCAAGTCCCAATTACGTTTTAATGACCCAAGAAGGAACCTATCTTGTGGAATATCTTATAGGAGAGGTAGTTTTTGCCACCAGTATCAGCCGTGCCATGATCTTTACCAACCTCGCTATAGCGCACCGTTTCAAGACCCTCCTATATGAGCGTTTTGGAATAAAAGTGACTGTAAATACTTATATTTACTAATTTATCTCAAACACTCGCGTTTGCAAAAAATAATTTCACTATCTTTGCACCCACTCTCTTTATAATTTAATTGATAATGTACTACAGAGATACCAATAATACTAACAATAATAGCATTCATATAGGCGTTCTGCTGCTGAGGATCATCATAGGGGGCATCATGCTCTTTCATGGTATTTCTAAGTTGCATGATATCAGCTTTGTAAAGATCCAATTGGTCAATCATGCTCTGCCAAGTATCTGGGCTTATGGTGCCTACATAGGCGAGATTGTAGCGCCTATCCTGCTAATGCTGGGCTATCGTACCCGCTTTTTCGCTATGATTATAGCCCTGGATTGCTTAGTGGCTATTTTCTTAGTACATAAGAGTGAAATCTTTGTCATTAACCCCGATACAGGTGCTTGGGCTATTGAGACCTTAGCACTATTCTTAGGAGGTGCTATTTGTCTATGCTTCACAGGAGGCGGAAAATATGTACTTTCCAAAAAAAGTAAATGGGACTAACAAAAAAATACATGATGAATTATTCTCAATCACTTACAGCTCCCATCTTTGAACTTATTTCTAAAATTGCTGACCAAAACAGTCAAAAATGCTTCGTCGTAGGAGGTTTTGTTCGTGATTTACTATTAAAACGAGGTGTTGCCAAAGATATTGATATTGTTACTCTAGGCAGTGGTATAGAGCTAGCTGAAAAAGTAGCCGCTCAATTGCCCAATAATCCTAAAATATCGGTATTTAAGAATTTTGGCACTGCCATGATTAAGACCGATAATATTGATATTGAGTTTGTTGGGGCACGTAAAGAAAGCTATCGGGAGGATTCTCGCAAGCCCATAGTGGAAGATGGTACCTTGGCCGATGACCAAAATCGTCGTGATTTTACTATCAATGCGTTGGCTATATCCCTAAATCAAGACACTTTCGGAGAATTGGTAGATCCTTTTGGAGGAGTTGATGACTTACAGAACAAAATCATTCGTACCCCTTTAGAGCCGAACATTACTTATTCTGACGACCCTTTGCGTATGCTCAGGGCTATTCGCTTTGCTACCCAGCTGAATTTTCAGATAGAAGAGAAGTCCCTACAAGCCATAGCGGACAACAAGGAACGACTCAAGATTATTTCCAACGAACGTATTGCTGAGGAACTCAACAAAATTCTTGCCGCTGCACGCCCTTCAGTTGGGTTTAAGTTGCTTTATGAAACGGGCTTACTCTCAATGATCTTACCCGAATTGGTCGCCCTACAAGGAGTAGATGAAAAAGAAGGACAACGCCACAAGGATAATTTCTGGCATACCTTAGAAGTAGTGGACAACATCTCCATGAATACCAATGACTTATGGCTCCGTTGGGCTGCCCTACTGCACGATATAGGCAAGGCCCCGACCAAACGATTTGACAAGAAAATAGGTTGGACATTCCATGGTCACGAGTTTCTTGGAGGGAAAATGGTGATAAAGATATTCCAGCGTCTGCGTCTGCCTCAGAATGAGAAGATGAAATTTGTCCAAAAAATGGTTACTATGAGTTCCCGCCCCATCATCATTGCACAGGATATTGTAACCGATTCGGCTGTAAGGCGACTACTTTTTGATGCGGGTGATGATTTTGAAGCACTTATGACCCTTTGTGAGGCCGATATTACCACCAAAAATCCACAGAGATATAAGAAATACCATCAGAATTTCCAAATTGTTCGCCAAAAAGTCGTAGAAGTAGAAGAAAAAGACCATATTCGCAACTTTCAACCTCCTATCACTGGAGAGGAAATCATGGCTCTCTTTGGCCTTAGTCCCTCCCGTGAAGTAGGTCAACTCAAAGAAGCTATCAAAGAAGCTATTTTAGAGGGTATTATAGGCAATTCCTACGAAGAAGCATATCCCTTTATGCTTGAGAAAGCAAAGAAAATGGGACTGTCTTTAGTTGCTGGAGCAAGTTCGTAGCTTATATCCAAAGGTGATAGAACTTACAAAACCTAACTAATAATGAAAGAAAGTATAAAGATAAGTGCCCTATCTGTGATTATAGGTGCTATTCAAATGGTCATTATTGGCTTTCTACTTATAGGATGTAATACCCAAAAAAGTGATTTTAAGGTTATCCAAACCGAAAGAATAGGTAAAGATTATCAATATAACCCCAATGGATTTATAGAAAATAATTATGGAAGATTGCTTATAAAAACCATTTCACTTTATGATAAGCAGGGGAAGCTAAAAGGAGTTTTTTGGAATAGAGCCAATGGATTTCTGGAATATACCCCATCAGAACTAAAAGAAGATATAGCCTTAGTAAAGAGTTTGGATATTGATACTATATATTCGGATAAGAAATACATTGGTTACATAAAAGAGAAAAAGAATGATACCGTTTTCTATTTGTCAAACAATAAAATCGTAATAAAAACTAAGTAATTTTATGAGAGTTCTGTTCTTTTTATTCTTATTATTGCTTACAGATGTTTGTAAAGGGCAACATCTCTTTGATTATAAAAAGGATAGTCTTGCAACATCTTTTAATGTAATAAGATTTGCCATACTTGCAGAAGAAGAATTAGCTCATAGCATCTATTATATAGACGCCTATTCGGGGGATTTTTTCTACAAAGATGAATATGAAACCCGAGAAGATTTTTTTGGCAGAGCAAGGGATTTACCCAAAGAAAAGATAACTATACCCCTAAGACATTACAACAAATTTGAACCCTTATAACTTTAATTTTTTTAATTCTATAACATATGAACAACCAATTATTATTAGAAAAAGCCAATGCTATGGGGCAAAGTACCCTCATAGACTTCCTTGAAATTCGCTTTATAGAAATAGGCGAAGACTACATAATCTCACAAATGCCTGTCAATGAAAAGACTTGCCAACCCAATCGCATCCTCCATGGAGGGGCTTCGGCTGCCTTGGCAGAAACTACAGGGAGTATTGCCGCGATGTTACTGGCAAATCCAGATCCTGAAAACTACTTAGTTTTAGGAATAGACATTATGATGAACCATGTACGAGGGGTAGAGTTTGGTAAGCAAGTTTTTGCCAAAGCCTCCCTACTCCATAAGGGAAAAACTCTCCAACACTGGGATGTAAAAATCACTGACGAGGAAGGTAAACTTGTTTCCTATGGAAAACACACCACCATAATCACTAAGAAAAGATGAACCAATCTAAAGAAGAATTTTTAGAAAAAGCAAAGGAGGTTGCCCTAAAAGGGTTACCTTTTGCTTTGTTTAGCTATCCCAATAGCGCGGATATTCACCTTATCTACCAGAATGATGACACCTTATATACAACCAATCTCTGTGAGGAAGATGGTTTTATCATGTGTCCTTTCCATGGGGGTACTCCTTTGCTACTAAAGCAAGAGCATCACCTCACTACTTCCCTACTCTCAGCTGAAAAGCCTATACTTAGTGCGGATGTTATTCCCTCCCAAGGTGATAGGACACTCTATCATACCCTTTTTGAAAAAGCCCTGAAAGCCATAGAGGAACATACGTTAGAAAAGGTAGTTCTTTCCCGTAGAATTGCTTACCAAGGCAATCAAAAATCGCTTCTTACCTATTTCCAAGATCTAAAAGCGCTATATCCTACAGCCTTTTGTTATGCTTTTTCCCACCCCAAAGTAGGTCGCTGGCTGGCTGCCACTCCTGAAACCTTGATAAAAGTAGCAGGCGACACTCTTTGTACCATGTCACTGGCGGGAACCAAACCCTTTGTCGAAGGGGAAAGTCCCCTATGGACAGAAAAAGAATATAGAGAGCAAAAGATTGTAACCGACACTATCACCCAAGTGCTACACCCCCTCTCCACCGATTTATCCACAGGAAAAGTACATGAAGTACGTGCCGGGAGACTCTGGCATCTTTGCACAGAAATTACCGCTAAAATCACCCCTAATACCCCTATCCAAGAAATTGTACAACGCCTACACCCCACTCCTGCGGTATGTGGTTTCCCAACAGATGAAGCCCGCAATTTTCTACTTGAGAATGAGGGCTATCCAAGAGAATTTTATGCAGGCTATTGTGGTTTGACCCATTGGGGAGCACATCGTTCTATAGACCTATTTGTCAATCTCAGGTGTGCCCAACTCACTCAAAAAGAGATATTTGTATATGTAGGAGGAGGGGTCAATAGTGGTTCTCAAGAAGAAAGCGAATGGCAGGAAACGGAAAATAAAGCCCAAACCATGCTACGAGTACTTCAATAACTTTCTACGCCCCCTTTGGGTAGCCGTACAAACTGAGAGACAAATTCTGGCAAACCTGTATCAGGGAGTCGCTCATTATAATCGTAATAGCTAATCACACAGGAGATCGCCTGCCCTCTGAGCACTGTCGCTATAAAATAGACAATGAGTTTGTGATCCTTATGATGACTCTTGAGGATAGGATCTTGATAATGCTCGTTATAGACAACCTCCGTGGCGCGTGTTTGCTTCCCTTCAAAGAGGAGCGTGATATCCCGCTCTGTAAGAATGCTTATCGTATGGTTTTCTGGCACGGGAATCAACATAGCCCATTCCTTCTGTAGGGCAATGGCTTGCTGTGCTTGGGCTAAGGTAACGTGCAGGCTCCAGTTCATCTCCCCTTTGGTAGGGCAGCGTACAATATTGACTCCAGCCCAATAACATTCGTCCATTAGGGGTACTTTTCTTCCGAGAAAATCAAAAGAACGCCCACCCATATGATTTTCTTTGGGCACTTTTTTATCTAATACCAGCTGAATCATCTCTGTGTCAATCTCTTCGGAGGGTGACTCGGAGACTGAACTGATCTTAGCTATCAGTAATACATCTTTTCCTTCGATTTTATTTCCGATGAAATAAACCATCGTATTTTGCCAATGATTTTCTGCATTTTTAGTATAATAGGTAAGATAATAATGAGAATATGGCAACTTTGGATTCCGCTTGGGAATGGTATCCAAGAAGTGATTTTTCTTAGCAAAATTCACCATATTTTGCTTTGTTACAAGCGTATCAAAGGCCTCCTCATAAACCTGTATTCTCACCTCATACTTTCCCATAGCATAGGCTGGCTCTCCTTCCATAGGATTATAATATAGGCGTTTTTGAGCATCTTTATTCTGAGCTGCTAAAGAAAGCGATAGAAAAAATAAAAAATAGAAGTATGTCTTCATAGCCGTTAGTGGTTAGTGGTTAGTGATTAGTGATTAGTGGTTAGTGATTAGTAGTTAGAATCAATAGTAAAAAACCGAACTATTCAAAAGAATAATTCGGTTTTTGTAAAGAAGGCGGCGACATACTCTCCCACAAATTGCAGTACCATCTGCGCTAAAAGGTTTAACTTCTCTGTTCGGAATGGTAAGAGGTGAGACCTTTCGCTTTAACCACCTTAAATTTTTAGTGATTAGTGAAAACTAATAGTGAATAGTTCTTCACCACACTTGTATTTTAAAGTAAAGTAGCTTAAGTATGTAGAGAATAACTTTTTCTCTCTTCACTGTTCACTCTTCACTTAATTGACACTATTGGATAAGACACCAACTTAATGGTTAATTGTTAATGGTTAATTGTTAATTGAAGTGACAATTAATAATTGATAATTAACAATTATAAAAGAATTTCGTACAATAAGTCTTCGGGTTATTAGT